>JBFFYZ010000081.1:0-7538 GCA_041568895.1 Nitrospiraceae bacterium | reverse complement strand
CAGCAGTCCCATCAACGCCCCGTAGACGCGCCCGGTCTTGCCGCGGACCAGTTCCGGCACGTCTGGATTTTTTTTCTGCGGCATCATGCTGCTCCCCGTACAGAAGGCGTCCGGCAGCTCCACGAACTGGAACTCCTGGGAGGACCAGAGGACCAATTCTTCGCTGAGGCGGGACAGGTGCATCATCAAAATGGCGAGGGCGCCCAGCACTTCCACCACGAAGTCCCGGTCCGACACGGCGTCCAGGCTGTTTTCGGACAACCGGGGAAACCCGAGCAGTTGCGCGGTGAAGTGCCGGTCCACCGGATAGTTGGTGCCCGCCACGGCCCCGGAACCCAGCGGCATAACGTTCACCCGACCCAGCGCATCCTGGAACCGGCCTTTGTCGCGTTCGAGCATCTCGACGTAGGCCAGCAGGTGGTGGGCGAACAGGACCGGCTGCGCCCTCTGCAGGTGCGTGTAGCCGGGCATGGCCAGATCCAGATGCCGTCGGGCCTGCTCTAAAAAACTGCGCTCCAGGCGGGTGATGGCCTCGCTCAAACCGGTAAGAGCCTCACGCAGATAGAGCCGGAGGTCCAGCGCGACCTGGTCGTTCCGGCTCCGGCCGGTATGGAGCTTGCCCCCCACCGGACCGACCAGTTCGGTCAGGCGCCGCTCGATCGCCATGTGAATATCCTCGTCCTCGGCCTGGAACGCAAAGCGTCCAGCCTCCAGCTCGGCGCGCACCTCCCCGAGTCCTCGGAGCAAGGTTTCCGCCTCGCGCTTGCTCAAAACCTGCGCCTTCGCCAGCGTCTTGCAATGAGCGAGGCTCCCCTCGATATCGTAGGGGTAGAGCCGTTGGTCGAACGCGACGGACGCGGTAAACGCCTCGGCCAGACGATCCGCGCTTTCTCGAAACCGGCCCGACCAGGCCTTGCCGCCCGACCCCAACGCACCCGACGGACCTCCGGACGATCGGCTGGACCGCTGGCTCCCGCCACGGGATGACTTGGTGCTGCTGGTGCGCTTCTTCCGATCTCCCATCGTCCCCACCCGGTTATCCGCTTCGCATCAACCACGCGCCGCCCCCCACAGGGAGGACCCTCCGGCTATCGGCGCCCCTTCTTCCGCTGGGCCCGAATCGCCAGCCGCAACGCGTTCAGCCGAATGAAGCCTTCCGCGTCTTTTTGCCGGTAGGCCTCGTCCTCCTCGAAGGTCGCCAAGTCCAGCCGGTAGAGAGACCGATCGGACCGTCGCCCGACCACCGTACAGCTGCCCTTGTAGAGCTTCACCCGGACGGTGCCGGTCACGTCTTCCTGGGCCTCGTCGATCGCCCGTTGGAGGATGTCGCGCTCGGGCGCGTACCAGTAGCCGCAGTAGATGAGTTCGGCGTAGCGCGGGATCAGGCTGTCCCGGAGGTGCAGCACCTCCCGGTCCATGGTGATCGATTCCAGGCCGCGGTGGGCCACATGCAGGATCGTCCCGCCCGGCGTCTCATAGACCCCGCGGGATTTCATCCCGACGTAGCGGTTCTCGACCAGGTCCACCCGGCCCACCCCATGCTCGCCGCCCGCGCGATTGAGATGCGCCAGGAGCTTCGCCGGGCTCATGCGCTTTCCCTCCACCGCCACCGGGTCGCCCCGCTCATACTCGATCTCGAGCATGCGGGGTTTGTCGGGCGCCCGTTCGGGCGCCACCGTCATCTGAAAAATTTCCTCCGGGGGCGCCTCCCAGGGATCCTCCAGGATCCCGCCCTCATAGCTCACGTGGAACAGGTTGAGGTCCATGCTGTAGGGCTTGGCCTTGGTGGCGGTCACCGGGATGCCGTGCGTCGAGGCGTATTCGATGAGCTCCCGCCGCGACCGGAAGGTCCATTCCCGCCAGGGGGCGATGATCTTCACCGTGGGGTCCAGGGCCAGGTACGTCACCTCGAACCGTACCTGATCGTTGCCCTTGCCGGTCGCCCCGTGGGAGACCGCGTCGGCGCCCTCCTTGCGGGCGATTTCGATCTGCCGGCGCGCAATCAGGGGCCGGGCGATTGACGTGCCCAGCAGGTAGCTTCCCTCGTAGACCGCGTTGGCCCTGAGCATGGGGAAGATGTGCTCCTTGACGAAGATCTCCCGCAGGTCCTCCACGTAAATTTTCGAGGCGCCGACCGCCTGCGCCTTGGCCCGCACCGCCTTGAGATCTTCTCCCTGGCCGAGATCGGCGCAGAACGCGACCACCGAGCAGCCGTAGGTTTCCTGAAGCCATTTCAAAATCACGGAGGTATCCAGCCCTCCAGAATAGGCCAGCACGACTTTTTTGACCGAATGCTGTTTCATCCGTCTTCTTCTTATTTTTTAATTTTTACTTTTGCCTTTTTACTGGCGGTACCCAGCAGGCCCAGAAGAATCGCCTTCTGCATGTGCAATCGGTTCTCGGCCTGGTCCAGGATCACCGACTGGGGGCTGTCCAGCACGCCGGCCGTGATCTCCTGGCCCCGATGGGCCGGCAAGCAGTGCATGACGACCGCATCCGGCCGGGCCCCTTTCAGCAACCGCTCGTTGAGCTGGTACGGCGCCAGAGTTTTCAACCGGCGGGCCTGTTCCCGTTCCTGCCCCATACTGATCCAGACGTCCGTGTACAGGACATCCGCCTCCTTGACGGCCACCAGAGGATCATCGGTGATCTCGATCGACCCGCCGGTCTGGCGGGCTTCCTCACGCGCACGATCGACGATGCCGGGGTCCGGCCGGTATTCGGCGGGGCAACCCACGCTGATGGCCATGCCCACCTTGGCCGCGGCTTCGATGAGCGAATTGGTCACGTTGTTCCCGTCGCCCACGTAGGCCAGCTTGACCCCTTTCAACCGCCCCCGCTTCTCCCGAATCGTGAGCAGATCGGACAGGGCCTGGCACGGATGGCACAAATCGGTCAACCCGTTGATGACCGGAATCGTGGCCTGGGCCGCCCATTCCTCAAGGGTGCCGTGATCAAAGGTCCGGACCACGAGGCCGTCCATGTAGCGGGACAGCACCCGAGCCGTATCGGCGATCGTTTCGCCCCGGCAGAGCTGGATATCCTTGGCCGAGAGGAACAGCGACTGTCCGCCGAGCTGCGTGATCCCGGCTTCGAAGGAGACCCGGGTCCGGGTCGAGGGCTTTTCGAAAAAGAGCCCCAGCGACACGCCGGCCAACCACAGATGAGCCCGGCCTTTACGCCGCTGGGCCTTGAGGTCGGCCGCCACCTCCAGGAGGCGCGCGACGCGGTGGCGCGGCACCGCACTGACCGTCAGGAGATCCTTGCCGGATGCGAGGAGAAATCCCCGCGAGGGCATGGGGGAAGAGCGTGCTGCCATCTCGACTCCCTCGCCGCTAAATCCGCTTGTTCAATACCTGCGACAATATGTCCAGGAGTCGGTCGATCTCGCGCGTCGTGACGATAAGGGGAGGCACAAACCGCAACACCCGGTCCATCGTACAGTTGATGAGTACGCCGCGGGCCAAACAATCGGCCACCACCGGCTTCCCGTCGATGGTCAGCTCCATGCCCAGCAGCAGTCCCAGCCCACGCACTTCCTTCACCATGGGCAGGCCTTGGTGGAGGTCCTGTAACCCCTTGGACAGGTACTCCCCCATCCGTCGCCCATGGTCTAAGACCCGGCCTTCAGTCAGCGCGCGGAGGACCGCCAGGCCCGCGGCGCAAGCCAGGGGATTCCCGCCGAAGGTGGAGGCATGCGCCCCGGGAGTAAAGGCCGCGGCGACCGCGTCGGTCGCCAGACAAGCACCGATGGGCACCCCCCCGCCCAGGCCCTTGGCCAGGGTCATGATATCCGGCTCGGCACCCAATTGTTCATAGGCGAAGAGGGTGCCGGTGCGCCCCATTCCGGTTTGAATCTCGTCGTACATCAGCAGCACATCGCGGGCCCGGCACAGCTCCCGCACCCCCTTCAGGTAGCTGCGGTCCGCCACGTGGACCCCGCCCTCGCCCTGAATCGGCTCCAACATGACGGCGGCGGTGCGGTCGGTCATGGCCTTTTCGACGGCACCCAGGTCGTTGAACGGAACGTACTGGAATCCCGGGAGCAGAGGCTCAAACCCCTTCTGCACCTTTTCCTGACCGGTCGCGGTCAGCGTCGCCATGGTCCGGCCGTGAAAGGATTGCTGCATGGTCACGATCTCGAACCGCTCGGGTCCGTACCGCTCGTGCGCGTAGCGGCGGGCCAACTTGATGGCGGCCTCATTCGCCTCCGCTCCGCTGTTGCAGAAAAATACCTTGTCGGCAAACGAGTGGGTGACCAGGGCCTGCGCGAGCCGAACCTGCGGTTCGGTGTAATAGAGATTGGACGCGTGGAGGAGGTGCTGCGCCTGCTTCTGGATCGCCGCCACGAGGTCCGGGTGGGAGTGCCCCAACACGTTGACCGCAATTCCGGCCACGAAATCCAGATACTCCCGCCCCTCTAAATCATAGACCTTGGCGCCCCGTCCGCGCACGATGGAGATCGGCGCGCGGGCGTACGTGTTCATCAGGTATTTGCCTGCGTCGTGTCGCAATTCCTCGGTCGGCATACTTTACCGAAACCACGGTAATAATTTAACAAATTTAGCATACGGCCTTCGGGGAAAGCAATATGAAACGTCATCCGAAGGGCGTCCGATCCTGCGCGGGCCATCGGGAAAGTCCCGGAGGCGCAGCCTTGAGCCACGGAACCAAAGGATGTTATAAAGCCCCTTCAGGGATCCTTGCATGAAACCTTGCGGACAATGCGCGCAGAACAATCCGGACGAAGCTCTCTTTTGCTTCCAATGCGGCACCAACTTCCCGCCCCAGGCCGACTCCTCCCCGCAGGCCGACAGGCAAGCAGACCCCGATGTTCCCGGTACCCAAGCTGAATCCGGAGCCCCCCCTCACTCAGACACACACGCAGCGGCGGAGCCGGTTGACGAGAAGCAACTGTGGCGAGACTTTATCGGGCCGAGCCAGGCGATTGTGTTTTCTATCCACAAAGGATGGGCGTTGGGCCGTGCCGATGACCACTACCTCGAAAAATTCCGTCACTTCGGGCCCGACGCCAACCCCCGCTTTGCCCTGACGTGGCACTGGCCCGCCTTTCTGTTCGATCCCTTCCTCTGGTTTCTGTACCGGAAGATGTACATGTACGCGCTGGTGTACGCGGTGGGACCCGTCGTGTCCTGGTATGTGACCGGCGACCCCACCGTGGGGTTGATCTGGCGAGTCATGGCGGGGGCCAGCGCCAATTACCTGTACTACTGGCACGTGCGGGACCACTTGGCCCGCATCCGCAAACAGGCCGGACAGGACTCCGGAGCGCTGGCCGGCCTGTTGCGGGACGCCGGCGGCGTGCAGCCGTACGTCGTCTGGCTGGGAATCATCCTGAACGTGCTCATGTTCGTCCTGGTGTTGGGCCTGCTCGTCGTCGGTCCCCCGGAAAACATGAACAAGTCCCCCTCCCGTCCCGCCCCGGAACGAAAATTCTTCTGAACCCGTATCGCCGCCTCGTTCCGTGCGGAACGGGGGAACGAGATCGTACTGCCGGTGCGGTCAGCGGGCAGGCGAAGGCGGGCGGGACATCTGCCAGGCAAACCAGGCCCGAAACCAGTCGAAGTCGAGCTGATAGGCCGCACCGGAAGGCTCGGCCGATGAGCTCTTGTGTTCCAATCTGGTGTAGGTCCGCGGCCAATTCTTCTGCCACCAGGATTTCAACTCGTCCGCCGCAAAGGGAAGGCCCTGAGGCTGGGTGATGCCGGCCGCTGAGACGACGTCCGCGATCAGGGGCCAATATCGGTCCTTGCCCAAGCCCAAGGATTTGAAGTGCTCGCGCAGCAGGAAGACGACCCACAGCTCGGCGCTGTTTTTCTTATTATGCTTGAAGGGTTGAGTTTGCCGAAGCGGGATGGGGTCGAAATTCTTGACCACCGACGTGTAGTCCGGACCCCCATAACTCCCCGCCACCTCGGCGATACCCTCCAGCATGCGTGCCAGTTCCACCTCCACCACCGGCTGCCCCGGACTGGCGGGAGCTGGGTCGCCCGACTCTTCCGGCCTGTCCTTCGTGGGCTCTCCCGCAAGCGGATTCGGCGCGGTTAACAGATCGATCAGGGGTTTCAGTTCCCGCAGCCGGGCCACCGCCGCCTTGAGGATTTGCTCGGATTCCAACCAGTAATCTTGATCGTTCTTGGACATGCGCTCACGACCCGGCGGGGGAAGCACCCTCGGGATCCAGTATCGCAGCAGCACAAACAGAATGTAATGCACGTCGCCCCCCACCCCCTGGACCCGGTCGAGCGCGCCCTCATGGCCGAGCGCCTGCTTAAAAAACAGTCGGCCCCGGTCGGCGACGCCGAGGCGGTCGGCCATCGCGACCCACCATTGCTCGAGATCGTGCCAGGCTTGCTCCTGTGGACTGTTGGAAGTCGGCACAGCGGCTCCGAATGTCCTGTGCGGAAGCCCCAGGTCGTGGTGAAGGATGTGGCGGATGAAAGGCATGGTACCGCCGGTCCAGGGGGATTGCAAGAAGAGCGGGGGGTGGGGCAGCGGGGCCTGCCTTCGTGCTCGCGCACCGCGCACGCAAGAATTGGTCAGCGCGTGAAATTGCGGGCGGTGCTCGGTGAACGCGTGCAATAAAGGCTAACCCCGCCGCCCCACTGACTGATTGAAAACGGCCATGGCGCATTTTCGAAACCTCGGATTTGCGGAATCGGATCGAATTCCGTATTCTAAGGACCCCGGTCGGGTTGTCGGGCGCGGCCCGCCCTTCCCGGACGTTTCATCACAGTGGGTCAAGGAGGTCTCATTCGGATGGCGACGATGGTGCTGCTGCGGCATGGAGAATCCCAATGGAATTTGGAAAATCGCTTTACGGGGTGGGTGGACGTGCCCCTTTCCCCCAAGGGTCAGGAAGAGGCCAAAGAGGCGGGCAGGAAACTCACCGGGTACCGGTTTGACCGCGCCTACACCTCGGTCTTAATCCGGGCAATCGACACGCTCCGGATCGTCCTCGAGGTGATCGGACAAAGCCAGATTCCCATCGAAAAGAACCAGGCGCTCAATGAACGCCTGTACGGGGATCTGCAGGGGCTGAACAAAGCGGAGACCGTCCGCAAATTCGGCGAGCAGCAGGTCAAGCTCTGGCGGCGCAGCTACGATGTCCGACCGCCGGGAGGGGAAAGCCTCAAGGACACCGCCGCGCGGGTCCTCCCCTATTACGAGGCGCAGATCCAACCCCACGTGCTCAAGGGCGAACCCCTGATCATCGCCGCTCACGGAAACAGCCTTCGGGCGCTCGTCATGCACCTCGATCGGCTGACTCCGGAGCAGGTGCTGGAGTTGAACATTCCCACCGGGGTCCCTCTGGTCTACGAATTGGATGGCCGGGGCCAGCCTCTCAGCAAGCGGTATCTCTGAGAGGAGGCGGCCGCCTCACACCTCGGCGAGATTGAGGTCGCCGACCGCTTCCCCGATCTCATCCACCGGAACCAGATCCAACAGGAGGGCCAGAATCTTTTGATGGTCCTCGGGCCGTACCACTCCACCCCAGGAAAGGATCCTGGCGGTCT
>JBFFYZ010000080.1:0-7582 GCA_041568895.1 Nitrospiraceae bacterium | reverse complement strand
GCCTTTCACTTGGCGCATCAACTGGCTGAATCGCTCCAACATGAGGTTGAAGGCGTCCGCCAGGTTGCCGAACATGTCCGTCGTGACCTCGCCTCGTTTCATCAGATCGCCTTTACTGACGTCCGACACCAAGGCAAGGAACTCCATCAGACGGCGCTGCAGCGTGTCCCGCTCTTCCTCGGTTTGCACCAGCGAGGTGATCCGGTCCAACATGGCGTTAAACGCGACGGCCATTTGTCCCAGCTCGTCGCGGCCTTCCAACTGTGCGCGAGCCTGCAACCGGCCGGCCGCCGCCTGTTTCGCAACCTGCGCGATGTGGGTGACGCTGCGGGAGAAAAACTTGGCCAACAAGTACCCGATTCCCAGCCCCAGCACAATGGCCACGAACGCACCGCCGATCATCACCCGGGTCCGGTTGGCCGCGACCGCCTGCCCGATTTCGTTCCGGTCCTTGGCCACTTCCTGCACGGTGGCCAGCAGCTCACGGACTCCAAGCGTCGCGGCATTGTATTTCCTTCCGACCTCGACCGAGAGCGCCAGGCTGCCGAGGTTCCGCATCATGACCTGTTGGTCATCGCTGAGTGAGGAGGCAAAGCTGTCGTGGTAGGCGCTCATTGCCCCTTCCGCCGCGGTGAAATAGGCATTGAGGGCCTCTCGCAAGGCCTGTAGATCCTTGGCTTCGTCCCGTCCGCTCCGGCTGATACCCAACTGGCCTTCAGCGAAGGTTTGCAGAGGCGCCAGGGTGTTGTTCTTCAGCATCGGGAGCAGGCTGACCGTTTCCTCAAACTCGGCATCACGCGTGGCTCGACCGGCCGTGAGGAGGGCGTCGTGGTACAGCCCTAAGTTGCTGCTTGCGGTGCCTAGCTCCGCCAACGCGACGGTGGAATCCTCGTACACAATGCGCAACTGCTCCCGCACCGTCTGCAGGCCGAGCACCCCGACGAGACCGACCGCGATGATGATGACTCCCACCGCGGCAAAGCCCATCATGAGCTTGGTGACGGTTTTCAAATCTCGAAACCGGCTTTGAAGTTCGTGGATCCTCATGATTCCCTCCCCCCAACAAATCGCCGCGGCCCGCCGAGCTCTGTCGACCGGCCTCGGTTCAAACACCCGTTCAACTCAGCACCCCTGCGTTGACATAGGCCAATAAGGTCGGAACTTCCACCACCCCGCCCAGCCGATCCTCTACCCGAAGAATGGCTGAAACAAAAGGCCTAGATCCTTGCGCATGCCCCTTGGGCACGGGGAGGAATTGCCCCTTTTGTACCGTTTGGATTTCGGGCACCCTGTCCACCAGAATGGCGATCTGTTGGGTGCCGTGTTGAACCACGACTCCTGTTCGGGGGGTGGGACCGTTGGTGGAAAATCCCAAAACCACCCGAAGATCTACCAAGGGGAGGACCACCCCACGAAGATTGGCCACCCCCACGAGTGCCGGAGGCATTCCCGGCACCCGAGTCACCGACTCGATCTCAAACACCTCCCGGACATGGTGCAGGTCGATCGCAAACAGTTCCCCCGCCAGACTGACGAGGCACACCCGCGCCGAACCTTCCTCCTGGAGGGGTGCGTTGCCTTGCGCGACCGACGCTGAAGATCCGTCAACGTATTCCATACGGTGTCGTCACGATGACTAGGCCGGGCGCACCGGGTTAATTGAGCACCTTCTTGATGGCAGCGATCAGGTCCTCCGCCTTGAAGGGCTTGACCAGATAGCCGTTGGCCCCCTGCTGCTGACCCCAGAATTTGTCGCTCTCCTGCCCCTTGGACGTACACATCAGGACCGGAATGCCCTTAAACCGATCGTCGTTTTTCAGATCCCGACAGGCCTGAAAGCCGTTTCGGCCCGGCATAATCACATCCAGGATGATGAGGTCCGGGCGATCGGTCGCCAACTTGTCTTCCAGCTTCTCAGCGGTGGTGTACGAAGTCACCTTGTAGTTGGCTGCCCTCAGGTACTGTTCCATCAACTGCAGATCCGCGTTCGAATCATCAACCAACACGATCTTACTCATCGCTCAATCGCCTCCCTTGATGGTGTCCACCGGATCGCCGGCATGGTGTGTCGAGTCAACCTACGGTCCAAGCTCGACACGGTTGGGTTACTTTTTAATCGGCAGGGTCAAGCTGATCGCACCCGCCAACTCCCCCTCCTTGTACCCTTCCTTCTTCATTCCGGTAATATCCCGTTCCCCTCTCGGCTCGCCGTGGCATTTCAAGCAGGAGGCGGAAGCATATTCCGGATCCATGAGTCGAAGAACCTGACGGCCCTCCCACACGGTTGTTTTGCTGTATTGCCGGCCCTTGGGATACCGGGGATCGGAGAAAAGCTTTAGAATTTCGTCTTCAAACGAATCGGCCTTATTGGCCGGATACCGGACCTCCAACGCGGTCAACTTCAGGCCGATCCCCGTCTTCTGGCGAAACTTTTCACCAGTCTTGCGGGCAAATACGGCAGGCAGGACTCCCTTGAACCCGATACCGGGTTTGTTGATGACGGGTTGAAAGTCAGAGATGACCTCCATTTCCGACTCGAGCAGGGTTTGGAGCAATTGGGACTGCTCGGACCGTGCGGGTTTGCCCAGATCAATGTTGGCTTTTTCCTTGAAAAGTTGGATGACCCGGTTCCCGAGATATTCGCCGGTGAACCCCTTTTCGCCTTTGGTCGGGTCGTTGATCAGGTCCTGATGGTTGGACACCACGCTACGCCCCACCTTCAGCAACTGAACCAAGAGGGTCGCGGTTTCTTCTTCGTTCGCAGCGTGAACTGGACCGGCGAATCCTACTGCTGCGGTGACGATCAGGGTCATGACCAGAGTTGTGAGACGACCTGGGTGTTTCATTGGCCCCTCCCTGAGTGGAAACGGTCCTGATGTGATGCCCGGTGATTTCTCGTCTGACCCGTATGGCTCGGACGGAAACAAGAGCCTAAGACCCTGTTTTTCAACGCAACTTCATAAAGATTTTGTAAACAAGGTCCCACGACCAGGAAAGGGATGCAGCTTCTATGCCCCTTTACCCACAGCCTGCATGGGGGTCTTAACTCCCCAGAATAAGGGCCTGGGGTACCGGGGGCGGACCCAGCTGCCGGGATCAAATTTACCGTTCAAATTTGATCGAACTGGGACGAAATATGGACAGGATTTAGGAGATCCAAAAGGCGGGAAAACACCGTGTCTGATAAGGGGTTAAGAAGGCTGGAGGGGGAGCTGCCTATGCCCGTAGTTTTCTCACCCTCCATGCCTAGCCGCTCCCCTCGATGCTTCATGGCTTAGCCTGCTTCCGCTCCCAGAGAAATTCGGACTCCCCCTGGGTCCGGGCCACCCAACGAGCCAGGACAAACAGCGCATCGCTGAGCCGATTGAGATAGATCACGATCGTAGGGTCCACTTGTTCCTCTCGGGCGAGCCGAACGCAGACACGTTCTGCTCTCCGGAAGATCGTCCGGGCTTGATGGAGAAAGCTCGACACCTTGCCACCTCCCGGCAGGATGAATTCTTTCAGCGGGGTTAGTTCCTGTTGGCAGGCATCGATGAGTTGCTCCACCCGCTTGATCTCCTTGGCCGTCACCGTGGGCATATTTTGGAAGGTCTGCCCGGGTGCCGTGGCCAAAAGGGCGCCGAGGTCGAACAACTTGTTTTGCACCCAGCGGAGTTCCTCTTCTAGGCGATCACTTGACGACGAGGCTCCGCCAGATTCTTTGTTCATCACTCGGACCACCCCGAGGGCGGCATTCAGCTCGTCCACTGTCCCATAGGCCTCGACCCGCAGGCTATCCTTCCAGACCTGTTGTCCCCCGGCCAGCCTGGTTTTTCCCTTATCACCGGTTCGGGTGTACACCTTGGTTATCCGCATCGCGCCTCCTTTCCCCATGGCCGGCTCCAGCCATTCTTTTCCTCTTTTTTTTCGGACGGTATTCAAGCGGTCCCCACAAAGAATTTAGGTGCCTTCAAACCGATAACTTAATCCCCCATAGATGGCGATGCCCGGCGCCGGCACGACAAATCGCTCGAGAGCCCCCCCACCGGTGAGCACATTGCTGGCGATGATACCCGAGGTGGAGTATTTTTGATCCAGGATATTATTGAGCATTAGAAATCCGGTCAATTTCCCTCCCGGAACAGGTCGCTCGTAAGCCAACCTTCCGTTGAGGAGAAAATAGCCTGGCAGCCGAGGCTGGATGTTTTGCTCGTCGTTCAGATGAAATTGGGTGCTTACGTACAGACCAATCAAGGAGATGGTCCATCCCGGAGCCGGATGATAATTTCCGGTGACGCTCAGCCGGTGCTTAGGCACCTGCGGGAAACTGTCGCCTGTTTCCACCCGCCTGGTCGCCGAAATATTAAAGGGGGCCCTAAATTCTGCCTCGGTAAAGGTATAGTTCAGCACCCCATCGAAATCCGTTCCAAGGCGAGCCTTTAGGGTGGCCTCGATTCCACGTCGACGGGACTTCGGGATGTTCCGGTTTTGCCCATCACCGAAGCTGAAGTCGCACAGCAGGCAGGTGAAAAAAATCTCATCGCGGACATCGGCTTGGTACAACGCCAGGCTTACCTCTCCCCAGGACCCAACCTGGGTTCGAAAGCCTACTTCATAATTATCCGACTTTACGGGCCTAATCCCGATGTTGGTGTTAAAGGGCCCCCCTTGGGCGAACAGCTCGTCAATGGTCGGGACGCGAAAGCCCTGGCTGTAGTTGAAATACACACTGCTCCTGGGGGAAATGAGAAAGGTGGCTCCAGCCCGAGGCGTCACTCGATTAAAACGCAAACTGGCATCGTTACCCGGTGTGAGGGCATCCTGAAACTGCAATTGGTCGTGATCGTAGCGAACTCCGCCCGTCAGAATGAGTTGGTCCGTGACATGGAGAGTATCTTGCGCATAGAGGGCGAGGATGTCTTCTCCGGTAGCCCTTGTACTTTGAAAGGGGCCAAACCCGGATACGGCGAACAGGCGGTTCCCGAAATCGTTCCGGGTGAACTCCCCGCCGAGGATCAGCACATTCCGGTGGCTAAAGGGAGCCGTCTCACTGGTGAGCTGGAGGACTCCCCCCTTTGACTCGGTTTCTACCAGATTGTTGGCGGTAGAGGTCTGCCCTACCGTGAACTGTTGTTGACCAAGGTGTCGATAAAACCCAATAGTGTTGAGCGAAAACCCCAAGGGAAGAGTCTGCCGTCCGGTGAATCGGACTATATTCGATTCATTATCGTTGAAGTCACCTGGCGTGAAGTTTCCCTTTCGATCAATCGCGGCTTGACTCAATGGGAGGGACCCGGCCTGTAAAAGGTGATCCTTGACGTAGGTATAAGATAGGGTCAGGTCAGTGTCTTTTGTCGGTCGGTAGCCGATTCTTCCGTAGAACCGGGAAATGCGGGCGTCTGACTCGTTGCGAAATCCGTCTTCGGTCTCACGAGAAAAATTGGCATAGTAGTCGAATTTTCCGATCGGTCCGCTGGTGTTGAGGGTATACCGCTCACGATGGAAACTCCCGAACACCGTCTCGGCGGTCGTCCGCCGTTTATCCCCGCCACGCTTCGTAATGATGTTTATCACACCCCCCAGGGCATTTTTTCCATAGATGGCCGAGGCACCGGGGAGGATCTCGATGCGTTCGATGGTATCGAAAGGGATCAGGTCGAAATTCACGGTGTTAAAATCCGGCTCGTTGATCCGCATGCCATCGACGAACACGGTAGTCCCTGGAACCGGTTGGCCGTTGAATCCGCGCAGATCAATCGTCTGCTGGAAAGCGTTGCCGACCTGGTCATACATCACGATCCCGGTTGCCCATTGGATAGCCTCCTGGACCGTTTTGGCGCCGGACTTCTGGATGTCTTCGGCGGTGATAACCGTGACCTTTGCCGGCACGGTCCGCACATCAACCGGCTCATCCGGCAACCGGGTCGCCGTCACGATCACCTCCTTCACCACCAGGGAAGGAGGTTCCTCTGATTTGGGAACGGACTCTTGAGCCAGGGGACTTTGGGCAGTTTCGGCTAAACCGGGGGAGTTCTGCGTGAAAATGCAAAAAATGAGATATGCCAAACATTTAATTGTGAGACGCCGCATGACACCCACCTCCCTTATGCACGAAGGGCTGAGTGGAATCGTCCGACAGCCGGGTCTCCTGACTTGCGGATCCGTACTTGCCTGCGCCTTCCCATCTTGAAACCGTGACGAGTGATGCGTGACGCGTGACGAGTCGGACGAGAATCAATCCTCATTCCAACCAGTCAACTGTCACCCGTCACATGTCATCATCTCAAAGACAGTGGCACACGTGCAGGCTCATTCCCCGCTTACAGTGGCGGCACCGTGATGGCTTTGCACCATCTTCCCCGTCGCTGTCGGCCTATCCTCCTATGATTCCCTCCCGAAAATTGATCCCAGTACCCCGTCTTCCCAATGTGAGGAGGGGGATACGTCCTCCTCTCTTCTCGCGACTGGTGACAGGTGACTAGTGACGGGTAACCAAGAATGGGCACGCCGGTTTGGTTTGGCCCAGGTTCGTCACGCGTTACTCGTCACTCGTCACTGCCTTTCGGTATCCTGGCAGTGTAATGCGCGGGAGGCCGGAATCGGGATGCCCATCCACCAGGACTGCACACCCGTAGACTCCCTCCAAGATGTCCGGTCTGATCACCTCTTCCGGCGTCCCCAACCGAACAATCCGACCTTCCGCTAACAGGAGCAGCCGGTCGCAATATTGGCTGGCAAGGTTGAGGTCGTGCGACACCAGGAGAATCGTCAACTGCCGCTCTTCGTTCAACCGTCTGAGGATCTGGCAGATCTCCACTTGATGGTTCAGGTCCAAAAAGACGGTGGGCTCATCCAGCAACAAGACCTTGGGTTCCTGCGTCAAGGCTCGTGCCAGGATGGCCCGCTGGCGCTCCCCCCCGGAGACTTCCCCAATGGGCCGGTGAGCCAGGTGCGCGACGTCGGTATCTTCCATGGCCCGGGCAACTAACCGGAGATCCTGCTGGCTCTCCCACCCAAACCCCGCGAGCTGGCTCAACCGCCCGCCCTGACAATGGTGGGGAAACCGTCCCATCATCACTGTTTCGGCTATGGTGAAGGGAAAAATAATGTGGCTATCCTGGGGGACCTGGGCCACGGTCCGGGCAACAGCATCGGGCGCCAACTCCTGCAGGTCTTGCCCAAAAAGCCGAATGTGGCCCTCTTGGGGGAACAAGACCTTCCCGAGCAGCTTCAGCAATGAGGTCTTGCCCGAGCCATTCGGACCGATGATTCCCAACACCTCTCCTGCCTGGACCCCGAACGTGAGCCCCTTCAGGACCCAGTCCGATCCGGACGGGTCGCCCCGGTGCCCTGGGGCTCCAGCAGAGTGGCGATAGCGAAACCGCAGGCGTTCAATGTCATAAGCGAATGGCGAGGCTCCGGCCGACCCGGCGCTCATGTGGTCAGCCCTCCCTTCCGTTGCATCAACAGGTACATGAAGACGGGCCCCCCTGCGAGCGCGGTCACGACTCCAACAGGAATCTCCGCCGGCGCCAGAAGGGAGCGGGCCACCGTGTCCGCACTCATCAAAAAAGCGCCCCCAACCAGGGCCGAGGCAGGC
>JBFFYZ010000079.1:0-7617 GCA_041568895.1 Nitrospiraceae bacterium | reverse complement strand
GAACGAAGCCAGGAAGCTGGTGTAGGCTGGACGGACCTGGTGGTGCCTTGTGGGGAGCCTTTGGTCACCCTGGATGAATTGGAAAGACGCTATTTGATTCGGGTCCTTCGTGATGCAAAAGGAAACAGGGTTCGGGCCGCGAAAATACTGGGCATCGACCGCCGAACCCTCTATCGGATGGCGGCCAGGTTTGGGCTGGACCTGGAAGAGGAAAGCGCCCAGTCCTGAGAAACGGACTTACAGTGGCTGGGGTAAGAGGCCGAGGGTCTGTTGGATCTCCAGCAGATACGCCGTTGGGTGGTCGGGCAGGGGCGGCTCGGCCAGGTGCCACAATCCCAACAGGCGATCCTTGGCCTCGTAAGTGACCAGAATTTGCAGCCTGGTCGCGTGATCGCTGTCCTGCCTCACTATCGCGTCCACCCGGCTCCGTCCGACCCCAAAGAATCGGACCAAGAGCCAGTTCCAGGGAGACTCGACCTCCTGTTTATAGCCGGTGGTCACGACTCGCGGGACAACCTGATCCTCGGACACCGAGTACCCAGCCTCTCGCAAGACTTGGATGGCCGCGGATCGTACTTGAGCCTCGGGCATGGGGATCACCGATTCCGCGCTGGTCAGGCCGCCCGGCGTGCCGTCCGGCCCCGGTGAGGAGGCGCACCCGCCCAGCAAGAGGACCAGCACCGTAAGAGCGAGGCCGGAACGCGCGACCGCGCCGAGTTTATTCTTGAGCAGACCCGGGCTCATCCGTCCGTTCTCCCAATTCTCCCCTGCGGGGTTTTCCGGTTCGCGTCACTTCGGCGAAATCAGCACTTCGACGTGCTTCCCATCGCTGACCCTAGTCAACTCGGTCTCCAGGCGGCGGGGGTTGCCGATGCGACCCTCCGGATCATACACGAAACAGAACAGAATTTTGCAATCGGGCCGCGCCAGGTACCGTTGAAAGTCCACCCATAACTGGCTGGCGATCTCCTTGGCGCCGAATCCTTGCCTGGTCTTTTTCACCTCCAGGACGATCCCGTCGGCCGGCAGCAGGAAATCCATCCGGCTGGTTCTCACATACCCCGGCGTCCATTCCTCCGTCCGAATGTCGTCGAACTCCATGCTTAAGAGCGCATGGACCACATCCTGAACATCGCTCTCGTCTTCCACCTCCAAGGTCGGGCGGTCTTCCCGGCGTTGACGGAGCTTTCTGGCCACGATATGGAACCTCGTGCAGATCTTCCGGAGGACCTCTAATGAAGAGGGACCCCCGGCGGCGGGGGTTGCCAGACCGGCGGGCACTGACGGAGCGCTGGGCCCAGGGCCGGCGGGCTGGTACACGGTTCCGGAGGCCGGCGGAGGCGGGGTAGAGTGAGGCGGTGAAAAGGCTGGGCCGGGGCTCGGCGGTACCGCCGCAGAGGATACCGGAGGGGCCATCACCGGCGCGGGGGCCGGTGGGGGCGGAGGTGGAGCCACGGCAGCGGGTTTCGGTGGAGGAGGCGGCGGAGCCTGGGGCGTAAGGGGAACAGTTATCGGCTGGGCGATCGCTGGCGATACCGGTTTCGCAGCGGGAGGAGGGGCGGGTTTGGCCGCCTTTGTCGGGGAGACGGGAACAATCGGTTCGGGACTCGTCGTGGAGGACCGAGCGGGAGCCGGGGGAGCCTCTTCGAGGACCGAGTCCAGTCCCAACAGTTCCTGCTTTTTATCCTCCAACTGAGAGATCAGGTGTTCCAGGAGGGCCCGAGTTTCCGCCAAATCCGCCTTGCCGGTGGATTTAATACGGTGATGTTGGTGCTCCTGGAACTCCGTGGACCGTTCTCCGAAGATATCCCGGATGGACTCCCGAATTTGAAACTCCGCAGACACCCGCATGGCATCCCGATAGGGGATTCCGTCTTTTTTCAGCTCTTCAATTTGAAACATCCGTCCCCGGAGCTTCTCGATGCCCGCATGGACCTCCTCGACAGAGGCGAAGATTTTTTGCCTGACCGGCGGATGATCGGATTTTTTGGTCTTTCCCATGGATACTCCCCGGAACACCTCCGGCCTCGGGACCTGACCGGTACGTAAAACGGGCGGCTGGCAGGCTTCGAAGGACGAGCCTGTGGCCTTCTCAACTCTTATACCCGGGTATGAGAATAGCACAAGGTTTTTTTCCCGTCACGTACGAGGGCTTTTTGACACCAAGCCAGGGGCTGGGGGGCCGAACCCTAGGGGGAGCTGTGGGAGGGGATGGTGGAGACGCAGGCGGTGCGGAGAGGGCTGCTGATGCTAGCGCCGTCGGCCCAGGGTGATCTCGGCTCCCGCCCGTAACACGATGGACCGGTCGATGACCCGAACGTGGTCCATGAACCCGATCAGGAGGCAGAGATCGCACAGCGAATTGATCCGCCTCGGGATGCCGCCCGTTTCGCTGTGAATCAGGAAACAGGCCTCGTCGGTAAAGGTCTCCTTGTGGCCTCCCGCGAGATTGATCCTGTAGCGGACGTACTCAGCCGTTTCCTGGGCGGTGAACGGGCTGAGGTGGTGGCGAATCGCGATGCGTTGGGACAATTGGGTAATGCTTTCCACCCGGGCCTTGAGCTCAGGCTGGCCCAAGAGGACCAGGGTCAGGAGAAACCGATCATTCAGCTGGAAATTCAGCATCAGGCGGATCTCTTCAAACATCCGTTCATCCCGGATGGCTTGAGCCTCGTCGATGATGAGGACGGTGTCGAGCCCGCGCTTGTAATTCTCCAGCAAGCGGTCATTCAGGCGATGGAGGAGATCCACGCCGGTGCCGACCGAGTCGACTCCGAGCTGGTACAGGATCTCCCGGAGCAAGTGAGTCGCTTCGAAGGCCGGCGCGGCGATCAGTGCGGTGTCGTAGGTGTCCGCCGGAAGTTGCTGGAGAAGGGCGCGGCTCATCAGGGTTTTTCCGCAACCGATTTCTCCCGTCAGCATGACGGCCCCCTTCCGGGCTTGGACTCCGTACAGAAGGCGGGTGAGGGCCTCCTGGTGGTGGGAGGAGGGGAAGTAGTACCGGGGGTCCGGGGTGTTTTCAAAGGGGCATTGGAGCAGGCCCCAGTGGGGAAGATAGTCGCCGGGGAACCGCAAGGCTTCGACCGCGGTCCTGCTTCCCCGTTTGACTTCCACCTCCGGGATGGAGAGGGGATCGGGTCCCCAATCCTGCACCTTGGTGCCTCCCTGCCGGTCTACGGCGAACCGACCTTCCATCGGCTGGGCATCTCTCAAGGACCCCACGGGGACGCGGGTGCTCTCCAGCCAGTCGGGCAATGACTGGTGGCCCCGCCCGTTTCCGTTCCCATTTCCATTGGATTCAGCCGTATGGAGCAGGGAATCCCCTGGTGAAGAGGAACGGTTGGGGGGGGCTGAGCAATTCGGCTTAGGCATCCTTGGGGCTGCCAGCTCTGGTTCGGGGGACGAATCATCGAAGTCGGGCATCAAGGCCTCGTGGCCGTTTCCATTCCCGAATTTTGGCATGGGTACGGGTGGGCGTTCATACCGGCTTTTCCAATTGTTTCCACGGTCGGAAACCGGATACAGAGGGCGGTGAAGCAAAGGCCGGGACGCCTCCTGGCTGAACAATGGGACAAGAATGGCTAGGGTAGCCGAGGTGATGGTCGCAATGGCGACTCCAAAAATGGTGATGGCATAGGCTTCGCTGGACAGCAGTTGGGGCCAGGATCCAGGATTCAGTTTGGTGATAAGCCAGAATCCCACCAGCAGGCCCAAGACCGTGCCTTGAAGGAGACTGCGCGGACCCACTCCCCACCCCAGGGGATGAGTCGTTCGTCGGCTGGAAGGAGTTGGGTTCAAGGCCATTCTCACCTCCGCTTTTTGAGATGCCCCCAAATTTTGGGTCTGGATCGATCCCGGCCTACCAGATAGTGACCCATCAGACAAAATAATCCCTTCCTGCCTTGCCTCGTTGATAGTCAATTTAGGTACCAAAAACCATAATTTGGATCTTATGTACTATAGGTGAAATCAAAAATCAAGAAAAAACTACCATATCCAGTAGATAGGCGCAAGGGGCCCTCCTATCCCTAGTACAGGAGCGCGAGGCTGGAGGATACCCCTTCCTTTGTAGGCAGCCCCTTTCCCCCCTCCAAATCTTCGAAACTGGAGAAAAGAGTGTACGGGCTTGGCCAATGGGTTGGATTTAGGACGCCTGCGGAACCTTGGTTTTGAGCCACCGGACATACGACGGGGCCAGCATCACGGGAATGAGAAAGAGCACGACGAGGCTGACCAGAATGCCCGGAGGTTCAGCCAAACTGCGGGTGGCGAAGGCGCAGAGGACGTCATACCAGGCCAGGCCCAAGCCTAACATCAGGAGGGTCAGGCGACGCGCGCGCGGGGCATCGGCTGCCACCCTGTTGATCACCCGCGGGGTGACGGTGACCGCGTACACGAGTGCCAAACCAAGATCCTGGAGGATGCCCCGGGCAAATTCGTGCAGGGGGACCAGGGAGGGCTGGGCCGTCGCCAGAAGGTAGATGGCCACGAAGTCATACGCGATCAGGGCCAGGAGGCAGGGCACGGCAATCCAGAGGGCGGCCGACAGCCAGGCAGGCATCGACACGTATTATCTCCCGCAAGCGGGGAAAATGCCACCGCGTCCCCTGTACTCCGAAAACTCTTCACTACCGGACCCGATTTTCTGATACCCTAGCCACGGCCCGACGGAGAATTGGAGCCGTTCCGAGGCCGAACCGGGGGTGCCAGGTGACCCTCACTTGTTGATTGGACCCGATTGGGACATGGAGACACCACCATGACTGTGACCGATTGGACGACCACGCTCCAGGAATCCTTGACCGCAAGCCTCGGGATCTTCATCGCGTTCCTGCCCAAGCTGTTCGGCGCCCTCATGTTGGTGGCTCTCGGATACCTTCTGGCGCGGCTGATCGGATTCGGCGCCGCGCGCCTGCTGCAACTGGTGGGGATGGATCGTCTGCTGAGTCGAACGGCCGTCCAGGCCTTACTGGATCGATCCAACACGAAAAAAACCGTCTCCCAGCTGTTGGGGATTTTGGTCTTCTGGGTCATTTTTCTCTTGTTTTTGATTTCCGCGGCGGAGGCCATGAGCCTCTCCATCGTCTCCCAGGCGTTACGGGACCTGACCTATTATCTTCCCAAAGTGGGATTGGCCGCCCTGATTCTGGTACTGGGCCTGCTGGCCGCCAACCTGGTCCGGGAACTCATCAGTCTGGCCTGCAGCACGGCGGGCGTCACCCAGGGCTCTATCGTAGCCCAGGCCTTTTACGTCGCGGCGATCCTTCTGGTCGTGGTGACCGCGATCAACCAGTTGGGTGTGGATACGACCCTCCTCAACAGTACGATCACCCTGGTCATTGCCGGGTTGATCGGGGGAGCCGCCATCTCCTTCGGATTGGGAGCCAGGACGGCAGTGGCCAATCTGATCGCGGCGCATTACCTCCAGCCGGTTCTGCGAGTCGGACAGAAAGTCCGGTTGGGCAATCTGCAAGGCGTCGTGGTGGCGATGACCCCCATCGCCATCATCCTGGAAACGGACCAAGGGCGGGTGGTAGTGCCGGCCTCCCAATTCACGGAGACCACCACGTTGATCGCCACTCCGGAGACGTGACGTGCGGCCGGAAGATCGCCTGACCCTGGCCTTCGTCCAGGCCCATCCGGTCGAAGCCGCGAACCGACTGGAGTCTCTTCAGGCTCAGGATGCCGCGACGATTCTGGCTCCACTCCCAGCCGAAGATGTGGCGGCGGTGTTAGAGCACTTTCTTCCGGCTCCCGCCGGGGCCGTCCTGCAACATCTTCCCCGCGAACAGGCACTGGGCGTGATGGCCTCGCTTTCTTCCCCGTCCTCTTTGTCCATCCTGAGACAGTTGGAGGGGGAGGTCCAGGCCCAGTTCCTGAGTCAACTCGAGAAGACCCATGGGGCCAGCATCAGACTGGCTTTGACCTACCCCGACCGCACCGCGGGCAACCTGGTCGATCCACGAATCTTGACCCTGCCCCCGGACATCACGGCCGAGGAGGCGTTGGCCAGGATCAGGCGGGAGCATCGAAACGCGACCTATTACATGTATGTGATTGACCGGGACACCAAGCTCACCGGCGTGGTGACGACCAAAGAATTGCTCGCTGCGGACCCCCAACGCCCGGTGGGTTCGATCATGGCCAGCGGGGTCGTCACCCTCTCGGCCTCCTCGAGCGTAGAAGAATTACTACAAAATCCCCAATGGCGTCTGTACCACACCATGCCGGTGGTGGATTCGCAGGGCACCTTTCTGGGGGCGCTTCGGTACCAGACCCTTCGGCGAATCGAAGAAGAAGCCACGGTGGGGCAGAACCCCGTGTCGTTGCCCAGTGCCCTGGTCAAATTGTGGGAGTTTTATTCCGTGACCGGCATCCGGATCATGACGGATTTGGCCGAAGCCGTCAGTCTCGGAGCCGGAATAGAACAGGCGGATGAGCAGGCCAAGCGGCCTGAGGAGGAAAGGCGGTCATGACCCCCCACCGTGTCGTCCACGAAGCGTTCTTTAGCGAGTACCCGGTCGAAGCCGCCCAGGTCCTGGAGTCCTTTCCCGTTCCGGAAATCGTCCGGCTGTTGCAGACCACCTCGGGCTCGAACGTGGCGAGGGTGCTGTCTCACATGAATCCTGGAGTGGCGGCTGACGTCCTTAATGTCATGCCCATCAAGCTCCAGCGGCAGGCGTTACCCGACCTCTCACCCCCGATTGCGGCGAATTTACTTCGGCAACTGGAGGCGGACGAACAGGCCGGCATTCTGAAGCAGGCGTCGCCACCGGTCGCGGCTGAGATCCGGTCGTTCCTGGAATTTCCTCCGGATTCGGTGGGAAGCTTGATGGATCCACATATGCTGGCCCTTCCGGAGGATCTCACCGCCGAAGAAGCGATCCATCAGCTCAGGACCAGAGCCTCCAAGGACACCTACGACCTGTATGTCATCGACCGGAACCACGTGCTGGTAGGCATGCTGTCGCTTCGAGATCTCCTGCTGGTGCCCCCGTCAGAGCGCCTGCAGACCATCATGCGCTGGGACGTGCCCTCCATTCATCCGATGGAGAACCGCGAGCAAATCGTGGAACTGTTCGGCGAGCAGCGGCTGCTGACCATTCCGGTCGTGGACCTGGACGGACGCCTGCTCGGCATCATCCGCAACCAGGACATCTTCAAGGCGGGCCAGGAAGAGGCCACCGCGGACCTGCAAACGATGGTGGGGGCCAGCAAGGACGAGCGCGCCCTCTCCCCCGTCTGGTTCTCGGTTCGCAAACGACTTCCCTGGCTGGAAATCAATTTGTTGACGGCTTTTCTGGCGGCGTTCGTCGTCGGCCTGTTCGAGGGCACGATCGCGAAGTTCACGGCCCTGGCGGTGCTTCTCCCCGTGGTGGCCGGACAGTCCGGCAACACGGGCGCGCAGTCGCTGGCCGTGGTGATGCGAGGCCTGGCGTTACGGGATATTCGCCCGACTCAATGGCTCAAGGTGAGCTGGAAGGAGGTGGCCGTGGCCTTTCTCAACGGGGTGGCCGTCTCCGTCACGACCTCGGCGGCGGTGTACCTGTGGAGCCGCTCGTTGGGGCTGACGCTCGTGATCGGCGTGTCGATGATCCTGTCCATGTGTATCGCCGG
>JBFFYZ010000078.1:0-7653 GCA_041568895.1 Nitrospiraceae bacterium | reverse complement strand
CGCCCTGGCTATAATGGGCCGGAAGGCGCCGTACCCAAGTGGCTAAGGGAGCAGTCTGCAAAACTGCGATGCGGCGGTTCGAACCCGCCCGGCGCCTCCACACCTCGTTAGCGCTACCAGGCGCCATGCAATCGCCCCTGGCGCCTGGAGAGAGCACCTCAGCGGCTTGCTCTGGATCTTCCGGCTCTGCTTCGGCGGGCCGTGGGTCCAAGGTCCGGGCCGAGGCGCCGGCCGTCTTATAAGAAGAAATTTCGGCCTAGGCTATTTTCAACCCCACGAAATCCCTCCCGGTTCAAGAAAATCCGCACGCCTCTTGAACGATGTTCCCTTCACGATTGTACGAGGGGATTGTCAATCGACGTCGTCGGCCTTCACCCGCCTACGCACGAAGCCACGGCAATCCGGCCTTCGTAGCCGAGGTTACTTCGGCGGAGTAGGCTAAAGCCGTGGGGCTCCACCGATCCGCAACCCATCCCGGACCCCATGCAGATAAACAGCACCCAAGGTTTGAAAATTCCGGGCAACTTGCCTTCCTGGGAATCTCTGCTAGGCTTTGGAGCGTATTGAATTCAGCGATCTGAAGGAGCCTGTTTCCTTCAATAAGGGGGCCAGGGCCTTCCCCGACGCCCCTGTTAAAACTCCCTCTATAATGGAGAGTCCCATTTCTCCGGAAATCACCTCCACCCCATCGGTGCTCGAGGCCGCTCGGAGAACCGAGTTTCTCCGGGTCCAGGCTCTTCTGTCCACGGTACTTGCCTATCAACTGCTCTTCAGTCAGGACAGCCTGGCCAGTCCGGAGGTTCGGGAAGGCCTGGTACTGACCTTGATCCTGAGCCTGGTGGCGCTCGTCCTGCTTCCGCCTTCGCTCTGGCGGGCCCCCTGGTTTGTGCCCGGTTTGGTCTTGGCCGATACCCTCCTCACGAGCGTCGGGATTTACCTGTCTGGGAACGCGGACTCGGATACCTACCTGGCCTATTTTCTGGTCATCGTGATGGCCGCCTCCGTGCCTTCGTTCACGCATTTGATGGGGCTCGCCCTGCTGATGTGTGGAGGGTACGGAGTGGTGGTCTATGTGCACACCCTGGAGACCGGAGTGGTATCCGAAGGCTATTTGCTCCGGATTCCGTTCTTGCTGACGATGGCCATCTTTTATGGGGCGACCGCCGAAATGGCTCGGGCCGAGCGCCGGGAAAAGCTGGGTCTCGTGGACACGGTGTCCGCGTTACAGCAGGTTCGAAAAGAGCGGGAGGGGTTGATTGCCCAATTGCAGGATGCCCTGGCCAAGGTGAAAACCCTGCGCGGCCTGCTGCCCATCTGTGCGGCCTGCAAACGAATTCGGGATGACAAGGGGTATTGGACCCACGTCGAGGAATATCTGCGGGACCACACGGAAGCCGAATTCAGTCACGCCGTCTGTCCCAACTGCGCCACCAACCTGTACGGCGACTCTCTCTAGATCATCGCCGACCTACTCCATGAGTGAAAATCCGGCCCCTTTGGCGGATTGCATGACCAGCCGGTCATCCTCCTTGGACCAATTCCGCTCCGGATCCGGCAGCAACTGCATCCAGCCGCCGGGCAGGTCCTTGGAGCCATAGGTTCCGGGCTTGGGGCCCGGTTCAGGTCCCGAGGCCGTGACCTCGAAAGTCCAGGTAGACGTTTCAGCCCCGGCGCGTTCATTGGTCAAAAAACCATCCACATACACGGGCTTGCCGCCGTGCCCGGCATAGATATATTGGGCCTTTCGCGTCATGCATTTCTCCGTTGGTCTGAAGGCCCTGTGGCCTGTGGTCTTGCAATCCCCGATCGCCGGCCAGGGGGAAACGGACCCTTGTGGAACCCGTGCACCCGGCAGCCCTCGGGCTTTCCTGCCACGCTTCCGGGAGGGATCACTATTGGACCATTCCCTTGAATTTAGCAAATCTTTGTAGTAGCCTGAAGACCTCCAAACGTGGTTGAGGCCGGGGCAACCCTCTTCGACTGAGTATCTCTTCGAAATGTTTACGTGATGGGGTAGGGAATGGCTGTTCCACTTTCCCAAATGTACACCGTTGCGAAGTATGCCCTCACCCAAAAGCTGAAGGGCGTGCCTCGCTATCCGCTTGTGCTCATGCTTGAGCCACTGTTTCGGTGCAACCTGGCCTGCGCGGGGTGCGGAAAGATCCAATACCCGGAGCACGTGCTGGACAAGCGGCTGACGCCGGAGCAATGCTGGGCCGCCGTTGAGGAATGTGACGCTCCCATGGTCAGTATCCCGGGAGGTGAGCCGCTCATCCACCCGGAGATGCCCGAAATCGTCCGGGGCCTGGTCGAACGCAAGAAATACATCTATCTGTGCACAAACGCCATCCTGCTCGAGCGGAAGCTGGATGAGTACACCCCTTCCAAGTATCTGACCTTCAGCATCCATATGGACGGACTCCGGGAGGATCACGACCGGGCGGTCTGTCGCGACGGGGTGTATGATGTGGCGGTCCGAGCCATCCGGGCGGCCCTTCAACGCGGGTTCCGGGTGACGACCAACACGACCCTGTTTGACGACGCCGACCCCGAGCGGGTGCGCCGCTTTTTCGATGAGATGATGGAACTCGGCGTGGAAGGCATGATGATCTCGCCGGGCTATAGTTACCAGAAAGCTCCGGACCAGCACCATTTCCTCAAGCGGAACCGCACGCGCGACCTGTTCTCCCGCATCCTTTCCAATCGGAAGCGGGGCTGGCGGTTCAACCAGTCCCCCTTGTTCTTGGAATTTCTGATGGGGAAACGGGACTACCAATGCACCCCCTGGGGAAACCCCACGTATAATATTTTCGGATGGCAAAAGCCCTGCTACTTGCTCCAGGACGGTTACGTGCGGACCTTTCGGGAGTTGATGGAGGGGACCGAGTGGCAGCGGTACGGGACCGGGCGTAACGAGCAATGCGCCGATTGCATGGTGCACTGCGGGTACGAAGCCTCTGCGGTCCAAGAGACCTTCGGGTCCTGGGCGGGTTTCGGGCAGACCGTCAAAGCGGTCCTGTTACCCAACGCCCGGTAGCGACGCCGTCATCGTGAGCCTGCCGGATCCTGTCCACGGAATACCTGCCTGGTTTTCAAACTTTTCTGCCGGGGCCGACTGACCATGACCGAGCTGCACCGTTCCGCACCCGATACGCCCGATAGCAACTCGCTCGAGGGACGCCTGTTTCGTCCCGCCAGTCCGGCCGAGCTCGCGGAGGCGGTCGAACGGGCCTTCGACTATCGGGGGGATGTGACCGTGGTGCTCACTTCCGGAGAAACCGTCGAAGGGTATCTGTTCAACCGGAATGTCCAGGCCGCCTCTCCGACCCTGGAGGTCTTTCCCAAGGGGGAGCCGGGAACCAAAACCGTGCGATACGCCGACGTGGTTTCCATCGCCTTTACCGGAAAAGACACCGCATCGGGAAATTCCTGGGAGGCCTGGGTCGCCAAAAAGGAATCCCAGCGTCGGGCCGAGGCCGAACAAGTCGCGGCCGAAGCCAGGAAACGCGGGCATCTCTAGCTGCTCACCTCAGGGCGGAGGCTCCCTTCTTTCGAGGCCTCCACCGACCTCCCGACCACCGCCAACCACCTTCGGGTTGTCCCCAAGCATTCCTCTCCCTCGATGCCCTGGTGCCTCCGGTCCGTCCTGTCGGGTGGCTGGCGATCGGATTCAGGGAAAACCCCATGTGGTTTTGGTACCCCCTCAAGCGGCCATTCCCGGGACGCTTGCCGAGCCCTAGCTATTCGCGCAGAAGCGCAAAGAGGCTTATTGACAAAGAAAATCGACTATGCTAGAAAATGCCCTCCCGTCGCCGGGTTGGGGGGTATTTTGTGGTTTTTTTCTTATGGGAAGCGCCGTTAGGCTTAATGAAGTGAGAGCCATTCATGATGGGGCGTAGCGGTGCCGTCTGGGGAAATGGAGCACGGATCGAGTGGCGCAACCAGAGCGATCTGGAAGTTGGCGGTACGGGGCTTCGGCCTCTCGGTGCTTGCCTCAAGTTCCTTCCTCTCTCCTCCCGCCTTGGCGATGCACGAGGTGGATCACCGGTTCTCGGTTGAAGGGTATGTCTGTGGACCGGATGGTCGTGCGACACCTGACGTCCAAGTAATCGTCAAGGATGCTCGGGTGTCCGAAGGTGCGTCCGCCTACACGGACAGCCGAGGCTACTACAAGGCGACGCTTCACCTTCATAACGAGAATCAAGGAGATGCGATCCTGGTCAAGGCGCTGAATGAAGAGCAGCGCGTGACCGCCCAGTTCGATCCCAAGGACGCGAGAACCGAACGGATCGTCACGGTCAACTTCGGGACTGAGTGCGACAAGGCTGCGGCCGAGGAAGAACGCTGGCTCTACTACGGAGCAGGAATCGGTCTGGCGGCGGTGATTATGATCGCCGGGGCCGCCTGGTTCAAGCGTCAGCGACCGAGCGGAAAAAAGAGCAAGAAAGGTCAGGGGAAGCGATAGTAGGGGGTGTTAGGCGGGAGTCAGGTAGGAAGGGTGAACTGGCTGTTTCCCTGTTGTAAGGGAGGCGCTTTTGCTTTAGGCCAGGGATGACCTGAGCGAAAGCGTCTTTTTATGATCAGGTGACTGACATGCGAGGCTCTCCGCGCGCCGGGAAGCCTCGGGCGAGCCACCCTCCGGAAGATTTCCCCGGCCAAGGATTTTCTGACAGGTAGAGAGACAGAAGAATTATAAAGACATCAGAAAGGAACGGGTGGCTAATGAAACGCACGTCATGGAGTACAAGGGCTCTCTTCGTCGGTCTGGCAGGCGTTCTTGTGAGCATCGCCGGATGTGGCGAGGGCGGTGAGGGACCCATCGTGCCGCCGCCCCCGGCTCCTGCGGAATACGCGGACAAGCATATGCCCGAGGGCTGGTGGACCGATGAAAAGATCATCGAGGAAGGGAAGAAGCTCTTTATCGGAGCCACCAACCCGGACGTGAACTGTGCCAGCTGCCACGGGAAGGACGGCAAACCGGTCAAGGCCGGCGCGCGAGACTTCCGGGTGTCGGAGCGCATGATGCTCTACTCGGACTCCGTCTGGCTCTGGCGGATTTCCGAGGGCGTGCCCAACACCAAGATGAAGCCCTGGAAGAGCAAGCTGCCCGAAGAGGACCGGTGGAAGCTGGTGGCCTTCGAGCGGAACTTCGGGCTTGAGGGGAAAAAGTATGATCCGGCGCAGAACGCGTGGATCCCGAACGACGCCAAAATGGGCGTGGTTGCGACCCCCGCGAAGGACGGCGCCGCGCCGGCCGCAGGGGCGGACAAAGGGAAGGCTGCCGATGGCAAGGCACCCGCTGCCGGAGGCAAAAAGGCCGGCGACAAGGCCAAGGCGACCGAGCCCAAGGCCGGCGCCACCAAGACCGGCGGCAAATAATTCCGACACCCTCTAGGCGGAGGAAGACACAGAACAATGAAAACCTGGCGGCGCAGCCTGTTGATGATGCTTGGTTTTCTCGTGACGGTGGGCACGGCGGCCTACGCCCAGGTCCCGGATGCGCCCCAGGTGGAGTTTCCGTACACCGGAAACCGGACGGCGGTCTGGATCGTGGCCCAGCTGCACATATTGTTTGCAGCGTTCATTCTGGGCGCTCCGATCTTTGTCGTCATCTCGGAGTGGCTTGGCTACCGGAAGCAGGACCCTCGCTACGACCGCCTGGCCAAGGAGGTCACCAAGGTCACGGTGATCCTCTACAGCATGACGGCCCTGACCGGCGGGTTGTTTATCTTCGTCCTCCTCGCCACCTACCCGCAGTTCACGACCTGGCTGATCAACCACTTCTTCCTGATCTTCGCGGTGATCTACCCCTTGCTGTTCATCGCGGAGACCATCGTCCTGTACATGTATTTTTACACCTGGGACGCGTGGAAGGGGGAGAAGAAGTTGCGGCATATCGCGCTGGGCGTGCTGCTCAACATCATCGGAACGGTGACGCTGTTCGTCATCGACGGGCCGACGTCCTTTATGAACACACCGGCCAAATCGGTCGTGGGAATGTCCCTCGTCGAGTACATTCAGAGCGCGTCCCTGTGGGACAAGGTGTACAACTACAGCTGGATGCCCCTCAACCTGCACCGTCTGGTCGGAAATGTGACCTTCGGCGGGTTCATCGCCGGCCTGATCGCCGCCTACATGTATATGGGGGCCAAGAGCGAAAGCGAACGCTCCTATTATGATTGGATGGGATTCGTGGGGAACCTGATCGGGGTCGGCGCCCTCCTGTTTCTTCCGTTCATGGGCTACCTCCTGTCGTTCGAGCTGTGCGACTACGATGTCTCCATTTGTCCGTACATGATGGCCGACCAGCTCTCCATGTTTTTTGAGATGCAGGGCGCAATGGTCGGGCTCATTTTCCTGGCCAGCAACTATTACATCTGGCTCAGTATGAAACGGATCGAGGGCGTCGAGCGGGTCCGCATGTCCGCCCTGACCGTCGTGGTCATGGTGGCGCTCCCCTTCGTCATGACCATTGTCTGGACGATTTTCCCCGCGCCGGATCCGAAATCCCTCGCCATCCTGGTGCCGTTGGTGCTCGCACCCGTGATTCTGGGAAAGCTCATCCCGCCGCTGGGGCGCATCACGGTGTCGTCGCGGACCGTAATCAAGGTCGCCTTCCTGATGGTAGTGATCGGCAACGCGATTTGGATGACGCCGCATGCCTTCGTGGCCACCCAATTCCTGGCACCTGAGGATGGCTCGTTGAGCCTACCCCATGGGGAAATCAGTCTTGGCGCGCTTACGATTTCCTGGGGCGATTTGGCGTTGATGCCGGCAAAGAACTCGGCGGCCTTCACCCTGGTGTTCGTGACCATTGTGAACTATATCCTGTACAACCGGGCCATCCGCCAGGGCACGATCGTGTGGGGGAAGATCGATTTTGCGTCCCAGTTTGTCCTGATCTTCCTGGCGTTCAGCGCGATCTGGACCATGGGACTCATGGGGGCGGTCAGGTCCCTCGTGCGCAAATATTTCCACACCTACAACCTGCTGCCTGATTTTACGGGGGAATCCTTCACCCCCACCTTGTCCTATTCGGCCTGGTGGATCACCGGGATTACGTTGGTGTTTTACATGGTGGTGAGTTTTGCGATCGTGATCACGTTACGGGCGGCAGAAGTCAAAGCCCCCGCGCCCGGGACCAAAGCCGTACCGACCGGAGCCGAATAACCAAAAAGAAATGCAGAAGTTATGACGAGGAACTGAAAGTCTTTCGGCGAGAGGAGTCCGTCGTTCATCAATCAGCGGTCTTCGCAGCAATCATCGTTCAGGATTGAGGAAGGTCATGGCAGAGCAGCCTACCGCGTTGAAAAACGTTCTTAAGAAGGGCGTAATCGGAGTCGTTTTAGGCGGAATCCTGGTGGGCGCTTCGAAGGCCCTGGGATTTCCCCCGGTGTTTCAGGGCATGTTTTTCGCTTACGCGATGCTGGGGACCTTCGTCTACATCCTGCTGGATGCTCCTACTCTGAAGCCCATCGGCGGAATCAAAGCGGTCGCCGCCCTGATCGGGTTCTATATCGTCCTCTCCGGAGTCTATATCGGCGGCGCCTCCCTGTTGCCGCAATACGACCCGGAGGATGAAAAAGGAAAGATCGAAAAGCTCCTCAAGGCCAAGCGCGCCGCGACGGAGGAAGGCAAGGCGGAGGAGTTGCT
>JBFFYZ010000077.1:0-7708 GCA_041568895.1 Nitrospiraceae bacterium | reverse complement strand
TCCCTCAAGAGGGGCCATTGAGGCGATTACCTTCTGGATATCCGAGAGGCGCAAGGTATGCTGATCGAGAATGGCCAGCCTCCGCTTCATCAGCACATCGTAATCCGAGATATCCCGGGTGGTCAGACGCAGTTCCTGTATGCCCGTTTTTTCTGCGACGTTGATCCAAATTTCCGGGACGAGCACGCCTTCCAAATCCAGACACGCGATCACAGGACGGGTCATTCCACTCTCCCTGATTGGGTTGAGGCTGCCGCCTTCCGGCGGCTGTCAAATTCCCACGACAAGTAGCGCCAAACCTTATCCAGGGCCTTTTCCAGCAGCTGGGGCCCGGTCCAGGTGGGCCGGTTGGTTTCGGCGTGCCGGTCGGCCCAGTCGAGCGCCAGCGGCAAGGCGATGAACCGGGTCGGCCCCCCGGTCAGGTCCGCCCAAAGCATCGCCAAGGCCGTCCCCATGCGAATGGGAATCGGCAAGGCTCGCACGTGGTTGTTGACCATGTCCTGGCACAATTCGGCGGGGGAGGTCACGAGTAATTCCCGGCAAGCGGCCGGCCGGTCTTCGTATATGGAACAGGCTTCCTCTTCCAAGAAGGCGCAGGGTAACCGAAGGCCATAATAGGCGCGGTTGACCGGCTCCATCTCCTCGTCTGAAAGTTGTCGAGTCGTCTCGGCGACGTCATTCAACCGATCAAGCAGCTCCTTCTCTTGCAACCGCTGTTTGGCCTTGGCCAAGCGGTCCAGAACGGCCTGCCGACGCGGCTCCGGAAGTCGGGCCACCATGTCCCGAAGCGCAAAGGCCTCCGGCGGTGACACCGGGATCAGCATGCGGCAGCAGGCCGCGCAGCCCTTTTGACAGGAGATCGGGGCACCCGCGGCGAGGGAACGCTTGACTTCTAAATCCTGCGCCTCTTCACCGAGGTGCCGAAGCAACGGCACGATGGCTGTGACCGGAACAAACCCGGTGGGCACCTCCACGGGTCTCGTCAGTTGGCCCGCGGGGGTATTGAGCGAGACTTCACAGCGCTCGACCGACTGGCCTGTCCCCTTGGCCGGGGTGTCACCGAACACCGAATCAGGTCCTTCTTGAATTATTTCCTCTAGCCTCTTGCCCATTGCCTCGGGGCTTCCGTGAGCCATCATAGAAGAGGGGTGAGGGAGGGTCAAGCCGCCACGCGGGCCTGCGGTGGCCTGCTTGCTCCTCACCGGAGGAATCCGCATAATGGCTTGGAGGAAGGTGTGGAATGAAACTATCAGGCCATGTGATCGGCTTGCTCAAAGAATACATGCATGATTTGGTGGAGCAGGCTCGTCAGGAGACCTCCGCGCAAGAAGCGTTCGGCTTCAAATCCACGCCCTATAGGCCTGACCAGGCCATCTCCGATTTGTTGGCGATTTTAGACGATCGAATTGAATCCGAGGGCGTCCAAGTCGGGCTGCCTGAAGGGTTTCTCCATGCCATGTGGACTGTCTGCAATGAAGCCCAACCGCATGTGAAGGAGCGGGTGTGGCTGGAATCCAATGTCGGCGAACCTGCCGCGACGAAAGCCAGGACGCGTGAACTGACCTACCAGGCACTGGTGGAGTTTATCGAACAACGGGCCCGGGAAACCGATGAGGGATGATGAGAATTCTCACGCAGGACGGGATGACAAACCAGAAATTTGAAGCGATGACGGGATCGAAGTTTCGACCAGCCCCTGTATTGATCCTGGGGCTGGTTCTCGGGCTTGGGCTTGTTGATGTGTCCGGAGGCTGGGGACATTCGTCGTGGAGCCTCCCCTGGAAGGTTCCTCTAGTTCAGGCGGCACAAACAACTCCAATGGTCGAACTCAGCCCTGTGGTCACCAAGGGCCTCGCCCAGCCGGTCTTTCTCACTCATACGGGGGACGGCTCCGGCCGTCTCTTTGTGGTCGAACAGCCTGGACGAATCCGCATCATCCAGGGAGGAACCCTGCGTGGAACCCCGTTCCTGGACATCGTGGCGCGGGTCCGTTCTGGTGGGGAGCGAGGGTTGTTGGGGCTGGCCTTTCATCCCAAGTACAGCCAGAACGGCCGATATATCGTGAACTATACCCGAATCCAGGACGGCGCCACGGTGGTGGCCGAATACCGAGTGTCCGAGGACCCGAATCGCTCAGGGCTCCAGGAAAAAGTCCTCCTTGTGATTCCGCAGCCCTATTCGAATCACAATGGCGGAATGGTGGCCTTCGGTCCGGACGGATATTTGTATATTGCCCTGGGCGACGGAGGCTCGGGCGGAGACCCGGAGAATCGAGGACAGAATCCGAACGAGCTGTTGGGAAAAATATTGCGGATTGACGTGGATCGGGCTCCACTGCAGGCCCCCTACGCCGTCCCGTCCGACAATCCCTTTGCTCAAACCGGGGGGCGTCCGGAAATCTTCGCCACGGGGTTACGCAATCCCTGGCGGTTCTCCTTCGACCGAGCCACGGGAGAGCTCTGGGCCGCAGATGTCGGCCAGAATGACTGGGAAGAAATTGATCAGATCCGCCTCGGCGGAAACTATGGGTGGAGAATTATGGAAGGCAGCCACTGCTTCAAACCTCGAACGGGCTGCGCATCGGATGGGCTTACTCCCCCGGTGGCCGAATATCCCAATCGCCACCCCCGTTGCTCGGTCACCGGCGGATATGTCTACCGCGGGACCGTTCTTCCCGCCATGCGGGGGCAGTACGTGTTCGGGGACTATTGCAGCGGGGAAATCATGAGCCTGGTGAAGGGTGCGCCGGAGGTCTTGCTCTCGACGGGCCTGAGAATTTCATCGTTTGGGGAGGACGAGGCGGGGGAATTGTATGTCCTGGGGCATGAAGGGTCGGTGCACCGCCTCGCTTCACCGGTAGGGGCTCCAAAAGGCCGCTAACTCCTTCGCCGACCCTTCAGACCAAGCTTGTCTAATTTGAGGAACCACGGGCGAGATCCTGTCAAGGAAAAGCTAATGGTTCAAGAACCTCGGTATTGGCTGGTCAAATCCGAGCCCAGCACGTTTTCCATTGATGACCTGGCTCGGTCCCGGAGGCAGACCACCTGCTGGGACGGGGTCCGAAACTATCAGGCCAGGAACTTTATGCGTGCGATGAGAAGGGGCGATCAGGTGCTGTTTTATCACAGCAATGCCGATCCCCCTGCCTTGGTGGGGATTGCGCAGGTGGTCCGTGAGGCCTATCCGGACCACACGGCTTTCGATACGCGCAACAAGCACTATGATCCCAGGAGCACTCCGGCAAAGCCGGTCTGGGACATGGTGGATCTCCGGTTGGTTTGCAAGTTTTCCGAACCGCTACCTTTGGATGGTCTCCGAAAGCAATCGGGGCTCAGGAAGATGGAACTATTACGCAAGGGATCCCGACTCTCTGTTCAACCTGTTCGACCGCAGGAGTGGAAGGTCGTTGCATCGCTAGCAAGGAAAGGGTAGGACCCAGCATCACAAGGTGTGTTCAGAAATGGTAGGCCAAGCCCATGGTCGCATGGTGAACGGAATACTCACCTTTGATCCCGAGTTCACTGAATTCGAATGTCGTTTTATTGTACTTATATTCGACAAACCAGGCGACGGTCTCCGAAACAAACACACGGAACCCACCTAGGCCGACGATACCCGGAGACAGGTCGGAACTGGATTTGGAGTTACCCGGAATATTGGAAAATTTTCCGTAAAACGCTCCCCCTCCGACGCCCAGGTATGGCTGGAACCGTTCCCCGGGGTACCGGATCACGACATTCAGGCCCCACGTTGCGACCTGAAATTGGTTTCCCGGGGTAAGGCTCGTGGAAATAGGGGTGCTCCCGGCACTGATGGTCGTCAATTGCTGCTGCACATGCGGGTTGGTGGTGTAGGCTTCCGTTTCAATTCCCAGCCACTTCATCCGGTTGAAAAAGTAGCCGACCTTGGCGCCGAACATCCCCGACCGCTTTAATTGCAGGTCGCTCTGGGTCACGCCGGTCGATGCTCCCACCCCCTGAATCTGAGAGAAGTCGTTGGGGATGGTTGCTCCGAAATACCCGCCCACGTACCATTCGGCTCCAGCCAACAGTGGTGTGATCCCTCCCCACCCAAGCACAAGAAGAAGGATCGCAACCCAAAGCGGAACAGAGTTCCGATAGATCCTACTCGTATCTGCTCCCCGGCCACGGCTGGTTAATTGAGCATTCATCGCCCGGCCTACCGTTTGGTTCCATTTCCCCTCAGAGACCAGGCAAGAAAAGCTTCCCGTCAAAACCGTCTCACGATCGCAAGAGACCGAATTTATTGATAATTTTACCCCTGGCTATAATTGTAGCATAAGCCGTGCATTCCCTTAGTTAATTGCCGGTCCGATAAAGGGTTTCTACCTTGCAGATAAATACAAGGGCTCCGGTAAATCCGGAGTCCCGGTCCTTGGTCTGGAAAATTTGGGTTCTGGCCTGGTGGATGACGTGTTGTTTTCTTCTCACCCCGGCGCCTGCGGAAAGTCAACGTTCCGTTGACCAGGAGCAGTACGAACTCACCTTTTCCAAAGGCCTTCTCCTGTTTCGAGCCCGTCACTATGAGGAAGCCTCCTCCCTGTTCACCCGCGCCCTCTTGGCTAAGCCGAATGATCACGAGGCCAGCTATTACCTCGGGCAAACCCTTATCCGATTGAAGCGTGCCGACGAGGCGGAGGCCGTTTTCAAAAAAATGCTTCAGGCCCATCCGGCTTCCGGAAAGGCTCTCCTGGGTTTGGGTATGGCCCAGTTTTACCAGGAACAATATTCCCTCGCGCTAAAAAGTCTCGCTGCGGCTCAAGTATTGGAACCCAAGGAACAGCTTATTTTTTACTACCAAGGATTGGCCTCGGCCAAGCTTGCTTTCTTCGATCAGGCTCTGGAAGCGTTTACGCGCACGATGGCGCTTGACCCTGTTCTGGCGCCCGAAGCGCAACACCAGCGCGGGATAGTCTATGCCCAACTCGGCCGGTTGGAACAAGCCATGGAGGAGTTTGAAGCGGTGGTGCAGGCCGTGCCGGACACGGAGCTGGGTCGTTCCGCCAAAACGAATCTGGAGTTGATAACCGCGGCGCTGCCCAAAAAACCCAGATCCTGGGAACTGAATGTGAGCCTGAGTTCCCAATACGATTCGAATGTCGTTCTTCTTCCCATTGGTGTCCAGCCGCCAGGGGGACCCACCGGAATTTCTCGCAAGGATGACACCAAAACCCTCTTGACCCTTCGATCCGAATACCGACTCCTTCAGAAAGACCGCTGGACGTTCGCGATGGGGTATGGCGTCCTTCAAAGTTTCCACCGGTCCCTGCACGGATTTGATGTGCTGGATCATACGCCCTCAGTGTACCTGCAGCATCACGTAGGAAAGGTCCAGGCTCGAGTCCAGTACAACTTTGACTACGTTGAAGTGGGCCGGTCTCCATTCTTGTTTTCCCACTCCGTTCATCCGAGCCTGACCATTTTCGAAAGCCCCAGCACGTTCACTCAATTTGAATTCCGATACCAAAATAAAGAATTTCGGGATGATCGCTTTTTATTCAATTCGACTCGAAATGGAAAGAACTGGCTGGGTGGAGTGACGCAGTACTTCATGTTTGTCGGAACGGGAGGGTATCTCCGCGTTGGCTATGTGTATGACACCGACCGAACCGGAGGGGGCGCTCCAAGTGCCGCGACTCCCGGGGTCCCAACTGGTGCTGACTGGGCCTATCAGGGACATCGGGTTCTAGGCGGAGTCGGGTTCCCGACAATGCTGACGATCAAGCTCGATCTGGGCTTCGATTACTACCTACAGGAGTATGACCACCCGAATTCGTTTTCGGCTACGGGAACGATTCGTCGCAAGGACGATATCTTTCGATATATTGGCACCCTGAGTCGAGAAATCACGCCCGCGGTGTCGTTGGGTTTCCAATACGTATACACTCGGAACCAGTCCAACCTCCCGGTCTTTGATTATACGAGAAGTATTTACGCCCTTATTCTTAGTGGAAGGTTTTAAGTGATAGGCTCTTGGCTAGGCAGTCCAGTGAGCGCGATTAGGTAAAAAGGACGAGTCTTACAGCGTATTTTTTACCCACTGACGGAAAAAATTACCTAGATCAAGATTTTATAAAATACCATCAATAAAAAATATATTAAAATCAATATCTTGTAAAGTTTCTTATGGCCCATCTTCGGTATTTGAATTGCACGGGTGCAGAGAAAAAAGCCAGGCCTCTGAGTTTTCAATTACAAGTTAGGGTTTTCGAAAAGATACTGGGTGGTCGACCGGCTCAGCCTCCACCCCAGCTCTGGAGGAGCATCAATGAAGAGGCACCCCAACACCATCGCCGCAAGCCTGTGGTTTGTCACCTCCCTTGCCTTGGTCTGCTCCTCCTGGGCAGAAGCCTCCAAAGGAACAGGAATCGGGTTGTATACGGAGGTCCAGGGCTCAGTCTCCGTCATGCACCTGGGTGACCCAACCACGTATGACGTCAAGGTGCGTGATGGCGTCATTTTCAAGGATGTTGTGGAAACAAGGGTGGAATCCAAGGGGCAGGCGCTGTTCCTGGACGACAGCCTTTTGACTCTCGGACCGGAGAGCCGGGTGGAGGTCAACGAATATATCTATGATCCCAATCGGGACTACCGGAGCACCATCATGAAACTGGCGCAGGGAAAGGTCCGCGCCCTGGTCAGTCGGATTTTTGCTGGCGGAGGGTCACGATTCGAGGTCCACACCCCCACAGCGGTGGTCGCCTCTCGCGGGACTTATTTTGTAGTCTGGGTTGATGATCCTCCGGCCAAGGGGAAATCCATTGGAGCCAGCGGCGTGGCCAATATTGGAGACTCCGGTGCGGTGGAATTTACTTCAGGCGGGAAAACAGTGATCATTCGGCCGGGGCAATTTTCGATAGCGGAAGCAGGAAAGGCGCCGAGCGATCCAGCCATCATTACCCCCCAAGTTCCCACTCAAGTGACGGTCGCCATCAACGCGACTGATATTAACTACGGCCTGAATCCAGAAACGGCCAAGCAAATTCTTTATAATACCGCCAAGGCCGTTGATTCTCCCTCGGGTGCGTCCACTGCCCCGGCCAACGGACCGCTTTCTACCATCCTGAAGAATTCCTCGCTGTCTTCCGCTACCGATGGGATAAAAAACAAGCTGTCCTCCAACTCTACCTCGGGAGAGCTTCAGGCTGCCAAGGAAGCTATCTCCGGTGCGGCGGACAAGGTCACAAAAACTTTAAACGGTGTGGCAGGAACCCTGGGTGAGACAACAAGTACCGTTGTGGATGGTGTTCGCAGCACCGTCGGTGGAACGCTGGATGGCATTCGGCCAACGGTGGGCGGGGCTGTGGGCGACCTGGGTGGCACCGTGGCGGGAACGGTAAGCAAGTTGAGTGACACCGTCGGAAGTGCCGTCGATACGGTATCCGGAGTGGTTGGCGTGACCGTGCCAGGCGCACTCACAACGCTGGGCGGAACCGTCGGGACGGTGGGCAGCACGGTGGGTGGAACGGTCGGGACGGTGGGTAGCACCGTGGGTGGAACGGTCGGGACAGTCGGTAGCACGGTGGGTGGAACGGTCGGGACAGTCGGCAGCACGGTGGGTGGAACGGTCGGGACGGTGGGTAGCACGGTGGGTGGAACGGTCGGGACGGTGGGTAGCACCGTGGGTGGAACGGTCGGGACAGTCGGTAGCACGGTGGGTGGAACGGTCGGGACAGTCGGCAGCACGG
>JBFFYZ010000076.1:0-7722 GCA_041568895.1 Nitrospiraceae bacterium | reverse complement strand
GGCGGAATGACCGGCCCTTGATCGCCGGCAGATAGATCAGAGGAAGGCTTGGGAACAGGAAGGCGGGGATCCGTGCGGGCAGGCGGGTCCGATGAATGGTCGGGAGGGGCCAACGTCCTTCAAGGGGTTTGTCGGAGACGGACGATGGCGGCGTCCACCGCAACCCGCACCCCGGGATCCTTCTCCGTGGAAGAGAGCTGGGTCAGGCGGTCGAGTATGGCGGGGTCGCCCATTTCGCCCAGGGCAGCCGCCGCCGCCTTGCGCTCGGCCGCCACCTCCTGGTCCAGCAGGTGCAGGAGCGGTTCGATTCCACGCGGGTCCTTGAGCCGGCCCAGCTCCCGGATCGCGAGGAGACGGGCATTGCCATTGGCCTTGAACCGGGCGGTGATTTGACTGCCTCCCCCTTCCGTGGAAATGACCAGGGGTGGCTCCTTCAGCATCCGGCTGAACACGACAACCTCGCCTTCTTGCGCCGTGAGCCAGCCCTTGATCAATTCGCCCAGATAATAATAGTGGGGATTCTCCTCCAAATGCTGCACGGCATCCCAGTACAGCGAGCCGACCGGTTGGGGCCAGGTCGTGGCCGCCTCGAACTTCCGTGTCAGCACTTTTCCAACAGCCTTGTGGTGGAGGGTGACCGTGCAGGTGATGTTGGTCCCCTGTTGGAACATCTCATACTGCCGGCCGGCAGTCTCCCGGTAATCAATGACCAGGGCGGCATCGAACGGCTGTTCGGGGTTGAGGACCACCTGATACCCCATCCGCTCCAGTTTCATCTTCAGGGTGATCGCGATGTTGTACAGCGGCTCCGGAGTTTCGAGCCAGGTGCTGACTTGCCCGGCCAGAAGGATGGTCTTGATGGCCCGCAGGCTCTCCTGCTGCGCCGGCGTGTAGGTCGCGGGACTCGCCTCCCGCCCCTCCGCCGCGCTCGTCTTCGACGGAAAGGCCGGAACCAGAACAGTGTTGAGAAAAACAAGGCCAAAGACGGTCTTCACGGCCCATCCGTTCAGGCGTCTCCTTGGTCCCATTCCTTCTCTCCTCTTGGGTTTCGACCCGTAACTTTCTTGTACCTCAAATTCCCCGTCCCTACAAGGGCTCTCCCCTCGGGGCGTCAGCCACCGGCGTCAGCGCAATTCCTCTAAGGTCCCTTGCGCCCGGGCCAAATTCACCCGGCCCCCATTCACCTTGAAGAAAGCCTCAATCATATTGTCGCGCGCCCGCGCCAGGCCGGCCCTGGCTTCGGTCACGTCCAGATTGGTGGCCATCCCGACGCGGAACCGGTCTTGTGCCAGCTCGACCTCCTTGAGAGCCAGGCGGAGCCCTTGTTGCGCAACCACGGCCTCCTTATGAGCCGACTCCAGCGTCAGAAGGGAATCCTGGACCTCCAAGGTGACCTGGTCTGCAACGTCCTTTAACCGGATGATTTCCTGGCGCACCGTGCTGCGATTTTCCTGAATCCGTCCCTCACGTCCGCCGTCGAAAATGGGGATGGAGAGCAGGAGGCCGACATTGTGTGTCTGGGCCGTCAAATTGATCTGGTTGCCGACCAGACCCGTATCCCCGTTGGCCGACAACGACGGAATCCGCTCGCTCACCACCGAGCTGAGGCTCAAGTTGGCCACCTTGACACGCTGCATCTGCGCTTTCAGCTCGGCGCGTTTCTGAAACGCGACCGTGAGGGCTTGTTCGACAGTCGGAATTTCGACCTGGGGCAGCTGCAGTTCATCGGTTAAGATCAGGCGGACGTTAAAAGGTATGCCGAGGGACCGGATCAAATTGAGCTTGGCCCGCTGTTCATCATTGCGGGCCGCCAACAACTTCTGCTTTTCGTTCTCCAAGTCGACTTCAATCCGGATGACATCCATGATGGTGCCTTCCCCGGCTTTCCTCCGATTGCGCGCCAGGGTCAGCAACTGCTCATTCAATTCCACGTTCGCCTCGCCGGCCTTGACGGCGGCGGCGCCACGGGTCGCTTCCAAGTAAAGCAAGGCGACGGTGGCCATTGTGTCCCGCCTGCTGGCCTCCGCATCCAGCCCCGCCGCCTCGATACCCCCGCGCGCCGCCCGCCATCGTTGGATGAGACTGAGGCTGAACAGGTTTTGCGTGAGGGTGGTCCGGGCATTGTACACGTCGAAGGGGCTGGTCCGGGTGGGGCTCAACCCGATGGTACCGAGAAAGTTGATCTGGTTCGAGCCGTTCAGAGAGGCGGAAAGATTCGGAAGCAGCGCGCCGAGCTGGGTGGCCGCTTGAGCCCGCGCCGCCTCGATCCGTTCTTTCACCAAACGAACTTGCGGGTTATTTTCCAAGGCCGCTTCGATGGCGTCATGGAGGCTGAGTCGAAGCTCCAACGACTCCCCAAGCGGCGGGCGAGGATATCCCGGGATCATGTCCCCGGCCCGTGCCTGGCTTGCCAGGCCAACCACCGCTAGAGCCACAAAGCCGATAAGAAGTGTCATCTTCATGGTATCACCGTTCTCCTTTTCTCAACCGAACACAACCGCGGGAGATGGCTCGGTGTTACACCCTGGGGTTCAAGAATCCGGATGGAATGAACCGTCAACCAGTCGCCAAGCACCTGAGGGTAATGAATCCGTGCATCGAGCATGACTCGAGACGGAGGGGTGCCGACGGCGCACAACCCGGGAAAGGGCGGCCGCACCGGGGCTACTTGCGGGGAAATTTGACTTTGCACTTGAGCCCGGCCGGAAGCTTGTTGCCGGGGTTAGGGAGGGAAAGCCGGACGCCGAAGGTCCCGCTGGCCGCATCCACCACGCGGTCCACCACGGTCACGCGCGCCGTATGGGGGGAGTTCCGGGGCGGTTCCGGAATGACGGTCGTCTTCATGCCGACGGAAATTTTGCCCAACAAGGCGACCGGCACAAACACCTCGACGCGCAGAGGGTCGATCTCCGCCAGCTTGAGAATTTTGTTCTCGAGGGAATTCCGGTACTCGCCGGGAGACACCAATCGCTCGACGACGACGCCCGTGACGGGGCTGCGGATGGTCCGCAAGGCCAAGGCCGCCGTGGCTCGGTTGAGCTCCAGGTGGGACAGGCGTTTGGTCTCGACGGCTTCCAGCAGCGTCGCTTCCGCCAACGATTTCTCCACCTTCGCTTCCTCCAACTCGTTGACGGAAATGTTTTCCTTCTGGAACAGCTCCTTGGATCGGTCGAATTTGCCCTGCGAGAAATCGGTCCGCGCCTGGCCGGTTTTCACGCTGGCCTCCAGTTCCGTCTTGGCCTGCGCAATTTGGACCTCGGCCTTCTGGACGCTGGACTCCAGAGTGGCCAGCACCTGACCTTTTTTGACCAGGTCGCCCCGATCCACCATCAGATGTTCCACGACCCCCTCGACAGGGCTGCTGACGGTGACCACCGTGTTGGGCTCGATCAGACAATCCAAATCCTCCCCGAACGCAGGTTGGCTGCCACCGATGGCCAGGGAGACCATGAGACACAGCCCGATCGGATGGCGAACGCCTAACGCCATGCACACTCCCCTCAGTCTAACCGGCCGGTAAAAGCGAGCGTTGTTTCCAACTGCTCGTCCATTTTCAGAATATCCCGGCGCATACGGGCATGTACCCGTTCAGCCTTGCGTTGCGCTTGGCCAAAAATCCACGCGCCCAGCCAGGAAGAGATGGGACGGCCCCGACGGACCTGAAACAGGGCCGCGACTTGGGAGGCACGGCGGCCAAACTGTTGGACAATCTCGTCCTCTAGTGACAAAAACACCTCATAGGAGCCGGGGTCGCCCTGTCGTCCGCACCGGCCGAACAATTGCCGGTCAATGCGTCGGGCTTCGTGTCGCTCCGTGGCCAGGACGTATAACCCGCCCGACTCGGCAATCCCCGCGGCCAGTTTAATGTCCGTTCCTCGACCGGCCATGTTGGTGGCGACCGTAATTCGGCCGAGCTCGCCGGCCTGGGCAATGATCGTCGCTTCCTCCTCATCCTGCCGCGCGTTGAGCACCCGATGCGGGAGACCCGCGGCGGTCAAAAGCTCGCTCAAATGCTCCGAGGCTGCCACCGACCGGGTGCCGACCAGGATGGGGCGTCCGGCGCGGTGGACCGCCTGGATGCGCCGGACAGCCGCGTCCCATTTGGCCGCGGCCGTGGGAAAGACGGTGTCCGGCGGGCCTGTCCGTCGGACCGGCCGATTCGTGGGAATGGAGACGACCGGCAGGCGATACACCGACCAGAGTTCTCCCCGGATTTCCCGGGCGGTCCCCGTCATTCCGGCAAGCCGGAGATATTTGCGGAAGAACCGCTGATAGGTGATCCGCGCCCGGGCGTCCCGCTGAGACGTGAGGGGACAGCTCTCCTTCGTCTCGATCATTTGATGGAGGCCGTGCTCCCAGGACCGATCCCCCATGACCCGTCCGCTGAACTCGTCGATCAGCTGGATTTTCTCGTCCTTCACCAAATAATCCCGATCGCGAACGAAGAGGTGCCGGGCGGTCAAGGCCTGTTGAACCAATTGCTCCCGCCGAATGCGTCCCGTCCAAAGGCCGCCCAGCGGCCGGCACCACTCTTCAAGTTTGCCGCACCCCCCTTCCGTGAGCCGAATGTGTCGTTCCCCGCGCTCCAGGAAAAAGTCCTGTTCAGGCTGTAGGCGGTCGGCCAGCGAGAGGGCTGTTTCGTACACGGCTTGCTCCAGCGAGAGACCGGATTCTCCCGAAATAATCAGCGGGGTTCGTGCTTCATCCACCAGCACGCTGTCGGCCTCGTCCACGATCGCGTAATGCAACCCCCGGAGCAGGAGGTTCTGCGCCCGAGAAGCTTGCCCGGCCACACGCTCGAGCTGCAGATGAATCGCGTCCGCCCGTTTACCGAGCACCAGCCGGTCCTTGAGGTAGTCGAACACGAGCTCTTTATTCGTGCAATAGGTGATGTCGGCGGCATAGGCCTGCCGCCGCGCCTTCAGATCCAGCCCGTGCTTGATCACACCCACGGTGAGGCCCAGGGCCCGGTACACCGGCCCCATCCACTCGGCATCGCGGGCAGCCAGGTAGTCGTTGACCGTGATGATGTGCACGGGAACGCCGGCCAGCGCCAGCGTGCAGGCCGGGAGCGTGGCCGTGAGCGTTTTCCCCTCCCCGGTCTCCATCTCAGCCACCATTCCATGCAGCAGGACCCACCCCCCCATCAGTTGGACGTCGAAATGCCGGAGTCCAAGGGTCCGCCCCGCCACCTCGCGGACAATCGCGAAGGCCCGGGCCACCAGATCGCGTCGCAATCCTTCTCGGCGCAGAAGCCGACGCAGTTCATCGGCGTGGGTCCGCAGCGCGCGGTCATCCAGACCCTCGAGAGGTAGTGCAGCCACGGCCACCAGGCCGGGAATGCTGTTCCAGGTAGGCCGTTGACCATGCCAGACCCGGGAGACCACCGACCCCATCCGGGCCGCGGCCTGATCCAGCTTCCCCAGGTGGGGCCGCGCCCGCTCAGGGTACGCGCCGGGCTGGATCTCGACTTGAAGGACTCGGCTTGACATATTGGCTGTGTTATACCAGTGGCCTAAAAGCTCAAGTCATACTTGAAATAAAGGGCACATGGGACAAGGTACGTAATGGTTCCCGGATGGGGCATCTTACCTAATCTGCTTTGAAAAGTCTGCCCCTGGCTAGGCCTCTTCACTCAAGACAGTCGGGCGCAAACTAGGGAGCCTGGGTGGTATTTTGGTGGGAAAGGAGGAGGCAAAAAAACGGGAGGACGAGGGCTCCTTTAAAGCTTTATGGATATTGACTTCTTGAGGTTATGCTTGTCTGTCTGGCCCTGAAGCCCGTTGACGAAATTCCCCACCCACTTCTGCTTTCCGATGGCCACGGCTTGATCCAGATCGGAAACCTTTTTGAGCGGGGCCTCGATATCGACGAGCTGATCCGCATGTTTCTTAGACCCGTTTTTGGCCTGATCAGAACCGGGGCCGCCGTTCAGGAGGTCCGAGCCGGGGCCGCCTTTTAGATAGTCATTGCCCTCCCCGCCGAACAACAGGTCATCGCCCTTGCCGCCCCGCAGCCGGTCATTCCCGTTTCCCCCAATGACCTTGTCGTTCCCCGGCCCCCCTTTCAGCTTGTCATCTCCCGGACCCCCGACTAATTTATCGCTGCCTTTGCCCCCGTCGAGGTGGTTGTCCCCTTCTCCCCCTTTCAGGATATCGTCTCCTTTCTTGCCCTTGAGACGATCATCGCCCAGGCCGCCGAGCAGGAGGTCATTCCCCGTCCCGCCCTTTAGCTTGTCGTTTCCGTCCCCACCGATTAAGACAGCATCCCCACTCCCCGCCTTCAGCTTGTCGTCTCCGGTTCCGCCATCCATATACACGGGCTTGTCAATCTTCTGATCGACCTTGGCTTTGTCATCCCCATCCCCCAGCAGGATCACGATGCTCGTAATGTCCGCCGCGGCGTAGGTGCGAGCCCGGCCTTTGTCCGGCAGGAAGTCCGCCTCCACTCTGATGAGATCTTCGTTCTTCCCGCCTTTCGTCTTGACGTGCACCTTGTCGTTCCCGGCGGTGCCGATGATCTGGAGCACGCCGTCCTTGATCCCCACCCCGGTCACGTAGGCCGTGGTGGTCTGCGTGGCGGTTCCGCCGTCGTCATCCGTCAGGGTCACCGTGATCTGGTACACCCCGCCGGTCGAATAAATGTGCTGAGTGCTGAGGACTGAGGACTGAGCGGGAAATTCGAGGGTGTCGGACGATCCGTCACCCCACTCGATGAGGGCTTGATGCGTATCCTTGAGGCCGATGTCCGTAAAGCGCCCGGAGAGCGTGACGACCTGCCCTTCGGCCACATCGCCGACCGTGGGGGCGCTGTTGACCAGATCCAGGATCACCGGAGCCACGTTGTTGACGGTTATGGCTGTAGATTCCTGTGCCAGACCCGCATCGTCATCGGTCACCGTGACACCGATGGTAAACGGGTCGGAGGAAGTTCCCGTGGGGTTGTCGTCCTGATACCGATGGGTCGCCAGAAACTCGCGGGACCCGAGGATCAGATCGAGGACCTCGCTGCTGCCATCTCCCCAATTGATGGTCACCGTATGGCGATCGAGGAGCCCGGGATCGGTAAAGGTGCCGGTCAACGTCACGATTCCCTGTTCGTCGATGGCGGTAGCACTCAAAACCAACCCGAGGTCGGCCGGTGGGGTATTGTTGACGGTGACCTGGATGGTCCCCACCGTGCTGGCGCTCGGCGTCGTCACCGTCGGATCGGTGCTCGTCGGAGTGGTCTCCGTCGCCGTCGCCGTGACCGTGAGGGTGAAGGCCGCGTCATCAGGCAGAGTGATCGTAAGATAGGGAAGATCAATGAGGGCTACCTCGTAAATCCCGGACCCGGGGAACACTTCCGTACCGGCCGAGAGGATGGCATTTTGAGGCACCCCGGCAATGCGAACGGTCAGAGACTCCGAGCCATCGGTATCAACGAGGGACGGATCAATAGTAAGGGCGATCGGTTGTGATTCCGTGCCGACCACTAAGGTGGTTAACACCAGGTTGGGGGCATCAGCGACGGCATTCACCCGCACATCGATCGTTCGGGTCGTGATGGCTGCCGCCTGGGTAACGGTTGGGTCGGAACTGGTCGGAGTCGTCTCGGTCGCGGTCGCCGTCACCGTGAGCTGGAACTCGGCGTCGCTGTGCTCGGGGGGCCGAATCGTGATCACCGGGAGGTTCCAAGCGGTCACGTCGACTGCGTCAGCGCCGGCGGTGCCCGTAAAGCTGT
>JBFFYZ010000075.1:0-7727 GCA_041568895.1 Nitrospiraceae bacterium | reverse complement strand
GGACTTCGGTAAATCGAAATCCTGGCCGGAAGAATTCCCCCCGCATCGAAAAAGGACTCCTCCCCCACCGCGGTCCCCGAATAGAGTCCGAGGAGATCGTCCTCCGATTCCAGGCCCAGCTCGTCGAGCACGTCCCGCGCCGGCTCCTCTTCGACGACCACGGCCACATTCTTCAACAGACGACTGTATTCCTCCGGGAGGCCGTCCACCGCTTGGCGGACCAGTTGCTCGAACTCCTCTGCGCTGACCGACAGCGGACGAGCGCGGCCACGACGTCCCACGGATGCAGCTCCCTTCTTAATGCCCTATCGCCGGCGCGAAAATCATATCCGATTTGGAGGTTCCTTGGACCTCGCCGTGCTTGCGCAGGGGGGGAGAGTTCCAGATGATTTTATGCCCCGGCGCCAAGTTCGCCGCTTTAATGTAGTGATCGTACGCCGCCTTCTGATCACCAAGCCGTTCCAACGTCACGGCCAGGTTGTAATGCGCTTCCGCCATGGCGGGTTGAGCGTTCATGGCGGCCTCGTACTGCGCCTTCGCCGCCGGCCATTGACTGGCCTTGAACAGTCGGTTGCCTTCCTGCATCGCCTGGAGGGCTAGAGGAACGGCTCCGTTCGGAGGCGGAAGCGTCACCTCCTCTTTTGAGATCGTCGCACAACCCCATCCGCCGAGGATCATCACCAACAGGAGCCACCGAGTCACCCTCCCCGTCTTGTTGTCGAGCTTCATAGTCCCGCCTTTCCTCCTCAGCCTTGTCCTCGGAACCCTACCCCTCCACCGCCCGGCCCTGTCGTAAAAAGATCACCTTCCATCCGACCTGATCGACCGCCAGACATCGGGCTACGGCCTCACAGTAGGCACGTCCTTGCAAACGATAGTCCACAGCCCGACCAGCCAGGGCCTCATCCGGTACCCGGTCGGTCTTATAGTCCGCCACCCAGATCCGGCCGTCCACGCGATAGAACAGGTCGATGGTGCCCTCCATTATAGTGGAAAACCGGTTTCCAGAGGACAGCCTCATCTGGCCCCCTTTCCATCCGCTCCGTCCCTTGGTCAACCCCCCTTTCTCGATTATGGCCTGGCCCGCTGGAGGCCAGGCCATCGTAAAGGGGACCTCTCGTCCCAGGATGGTTGCGCGTCGCAGCTCCGCGTAGGGCGGCGACTCCACGAAGGCCGTGAACATGTCCCGGAGTTCCCCGAGGACGGCCTCGGCGTCCGGGACCCATTCCGCCGGAAGTATCCTTCGACCTTGGGTCTGCACATACCCATCCAGCTCGCGTGGGTCTCTGCGGAAATCCCACAGTTCCAGGATCCGGTGAGCCAGGGTCCCGATCAGCCTTGCCTTCTCCGGCTCGGGTCCTCCCCGCGCCTCTCGGGGGGGACCTTCACGCTCCTGGTCGCGCAGGCGGGACGGCGTAATGAATTGGGGCGTCGCGCGGAAGGCCTCCCAAATCCGATCCCGCTCTTGCCACTGCTGAATCCATTGCATGGAGTCTCGAGCGGGGAGCAGTCTTGTGGACGAGTGTCTCCGGCGGCGGGGGATCCGATCCCGCCCGGCCGTCACCGTCTGCGCCAGGATCACCTCCCCGATAGGAATCTTGCGGTCCCGCGGTTCACCCAGCCCTCGATCGGTCACCGCTTCCAGCATGGCCAGAAAGGTTTCCTGCGAAGGCCTCGCCGGAAGACCGCCCGATAAAATCAGTCGTTCCTTGGCCCTGGTCGTTCCGACATAGAACAGGCGATATCGTTCCGCCTCTTCCCGGGCCCGGTATTTCTCATTGACCAGGACCGCGCCCAGGCTGCACCGATCCCCCACGGTGAGCCCCATCACCCCGGTGGACCAATCGTGGGACAGCACAAGTTCCCCGCGTCCGACCTGGGCGCCATGGTGAAGGCCCGGCAGCACGACCACCGGAAATTCCAGCCCCTTGGCCTTATGAATGGTCAGCACTCGGACGGCTTCCAGGGATTCCTCCGTCAACGCGCTCTCCGCTTCCTCCGGCTGCTCGGACAGCCTGGCGATCATCAACTCGACAAATCCCGCGAAGGACAGGGAGGGTCGGTCGGCCAGATCCCCGGCCATGTCCCGAATCTTGATTAGATTGGCCACCGCCTGCTCTCCATGGAAGGAGGCGGCGGCCAACTCCAGCACCGGCAGCTTCGCAAACAGCAGACTCAGGGCGTCCGGCAAGGCACGTCGGGGGGCCTCCTGATTCAACTCGGCCAATCGGGCATATACGAGACGGATGGCCGAGGCCCTCGGGCTGGTCCATCCTCTTAAGCGCGAGGGCCTGCGGTAATCCAGGCCCTCGCGCGTCTGCAGTTCCACGAGCTCCTGGTCCGTGACGCCCCCGATCGGTGACCGCAGCAGTCCCACCATCGCAATATGGTCGTGAGGGTTGTCCACCACCCTCATGAGATTCACCAGATCGACCACCTCTTGCCGACGATAGAAATGCTTTTCCCCGTCGGTGAGATAGGGAATCTCATGCCGGCGGAGGGCTTCCAAGTATTCCTGGGCCTGGGTCAACTTTCGAAACAAGAGCGCCACGTGTCCAGGTTGTACCGGAGCGGATCGTCCCCGGCCGTCCGTCAAGACCTCCTTCCCCAGCACCTCCTCTTTCAACCACGTCGCCAGGGCCTCGGCTTCCAAGCGGGTGGCGGCGGCCGCATCGAGGTCTTCCGCCTCCCTGGCAGCCTTCACGAGACGAAGCTCCGCGCCGGGTTTCGTCACCCCTTCCTGCCGGCCAGGCCGCACCAGGAGGGGGACGTGCGGAGGCTGGAGGTTTTCCTGAGGGCGCAAGAGCCGATCAAAGAGGGCATTGACGACCTCCAGGACCTTGGCGTGGCTTCGGAAATTGGTGACAAGGTCATAGACGACGCCCCCTGAAGCCCGCACTTTGTTGACCACCTGATCAAAGGCTTCAATGTCGGCCCGGCGAAAGGCATAAATGGACTGTTTGGGATCTCCCACGATAAACAGCTTCCCGGGTGCCAGATCCAACTCCCTCCAGGACGCTCGGCAGCGCCCGGGTCGCTCGGCCAGGTAGAGCATGATTTCGTATTGCGTCGGATCGGTGTCCTGAAATTCATCGACCAGGATGGCCTGGTAGTCATGTTTGAGCCGCTCGCGAATCCCCGGATGGTCCCGGAGCAGGGCACGTGCCCTCGCCAGCAGGCCGTCGAAGGTGATCCACCCCTGCTCCAGAAAGGAGGCACGGACCCGTCGGACGTAGGGAGCAAGAAGGACCATCAGATCCCGCATCAGCTCCTGATCGACCGCCAGCACCCGCTTTGCGATCCGGATCAGGCCGCGGGCCTCCTCACCATCCGCCTCGCGCCATCCCGCCGGCCGGTCACCTGGCTCCTGGGCCAGTGCGTCCCGCATCTCGGGGCTCAGGTGCTCGATCCCCCTCACGCCCTGGTCCATCAAGAGGGCAAACAACGCCTGGGCCCCGGCCAGTTGGGCTTCGATCTTCCGGCGTTTCGGCCGATCGTAGGCGGACAAGAGCGCCGCGGTCCGGCCCTGTTTCCCCGCAAACCAGTCCTGCAACGACGGGGGCAGGCGACCGTCATCCATTTGCCGCGTCAACTCCTCCAGAGACACCAGTTCGCTGCAGAGCTGCCGCGCCACCTCCCTGAGTTGTCCGAGATCCAGGTGGGCCAGCAGGCGCCGCCACCGGCCATGATCCTGTCCGGTGACCCCGAGTTCCTGGTCCAGCCACCAGTCCCATTGTGCGGCAAAATGCTCGTCGAACCGGAGGCCGTCGTCTTCCTCAAAATCGGGGTCGACTCCGCTTTCAATGGGGTGCAGGCGTAGGAGGTGGGCAGCAAAACTGTGCAAGGTGCCGATCTGTGCCTTTTCGAGATCGTGGAGGGCGGCATTGGCCCGGGCCTCGATTTTGTCGGTCGAAAGTCCATAGCGTTCCCGCAGTTCGGCCACACGCACGGCGCCCGGCTCCGCCAGGCCGGGATCGGGCCGATCAGGGTCGAGCAGGGCCAGGAGCCGTTCGCGCAACCGGACCTTCATTTCCGTGGCGGCCTTATTCGTGAACGTGAGCGCGACCACCTGGGTAATTTTCGAGGGGTCAGGGTCCCGCATCAAGGCATGGATGAGCCGATTCACCAGCAAGGTGGTTTTGCCGGTCCCGGCCCCCGCAATCACCACGACGTTGCGGTCAAAGGTGGTCTCGGCTAATCGGCGAACCGGGGCATCGGCAATGGGGGGAAGCTCAGCCATGAGACCCCTTTGGGGGCACCTTCTGTTTGCGGATGAGGCGCAGTTGCTTGGCCGGAGCCGCACTGTGGGCCCGCCACCAGGTCGGCCCATGAAAGCGGCGGCAGGCAGCAGACAACTCGCAATGGTCGCAATACCCGTCCGGCAAGATGAAAAACTGTCCCTTCCGGATCCCTTCCAGCAACGTGCGTAGGGTCCGCCGGAGCTGCTGGCGGGCAGGTCCGGCCCAGGCGCCAGGGTCGAATTGGGAGTACGCGACTGGGGGGACCCATCGGGGAGCCAGGAAGAGGAACTGAACGGAACCGGGCGCCCGATCTTCCGAACCCGCCTTCCCTCGTCCTCCTGAAGACCGGGCCACCGACATCAAGGCATAGAGCGGCGGTTGCAGGCGGAATCCCCGCAGGGCGGAGGTCAACAGGTCCCGATCCTGGGATTTCATGGTCCGGCCCTGGCGGAATTTGTAATCGACGATTCGGAAGCCCGGCGGATCTGTTCGGGAATCCACCCGATCCAGCCGACCCCGAACTCTGACCGATCCATGTCCCGGGGCTAGGAGTCCCTCTACCATTCCCTCCGCATTTACCTCGAAGGCCGTCGGTCGGAATCCGCTCGCCTGGAACTCCCGTTCATCCAGTGCGAGGACCTCGTGAACCAGGGCCAGGACCGTCTCCTGCGCCATCTGCCAGGTCAGGGCATATCCCGTCCCATGGTCCGCGCCATAGGCGGCAAAGGTCTCCTCCACGGCGGCCCCCACCTGCGTCCGGATTTCTTCTGGGTCCATGGGATGGTCCGGCCACCCCTTTCCGACCAATCGTTGATAGCTGAGGCGCAACACCGTATGGCACAGCTCCCCGAAGGCCCACGCGGGAAGCGCCTCATGCTCTCGTTGCCGAAGGGGAGTCAGCCCCAGCACCTGGATGCCGAAATACTGAAAGGGACAGCGGGCATATTGCTCGAGCGGCGTCGGGGCGATTCCCCGCTGCAGGAGTTTGCCCCAATAGGCCCCGGTCGAGGAGAGGAGGCCGTCGTGGGCCCCGAGCCGATGGCTCCCGCCCTCAAGCGCCCGCAACGTGGCCCACCCGTTCCGGAACAACTCGGCGTCCCGCCCGCAGGCCTCCAGCAGGGAGGAGGGCTCCTGGCGTCGCAGAACCAGCCATTGCGCCAACTCTTCACGCGTCAACCACGGCGGCGCAAACCACGGGAGGGTCAGCCGACCGGCAAGTCGTCGAGGCACCTTCCAGGAGGGACCCCGCCCCGCCGGTGCACCCGTTCGATGGCTATCGGCCAGGTAGGCGGAGGGGGCCAGCGGCCGGCCGTCTTCGTCCGCGCGCTGGAACATCAGGTACAGCCGCTGGCGGGCCGATCCGCGCAACAGCGCGAACAGCAGTTGCTCTTCGTCGTACCCGGCCAGCTTTTCATCGATCTTGTACCCCATCGTGACGTCCAGCACCCGCCGGTGCCGGTCGCGCAGAAACGCGTCCTCCCGGATGAATCGAGGGAACACCTTCTCATTCAACCCCAAAAGGAACAGCGCCCGGAACGGAAGGCCCCGCGCGGCCATGGCGTCCAGCACCTTCACCCCTGGATGCACGATCGTCTCGATCGGCATCGTGGTCCGCTCCATGGCCCGAGCCAACAGACTGGACCATTCGTCCCAACTCACCACGTCCCCCAACCGATCGAGTTGCCCGATCTCCTTCAGAGCGGTTTGGATCACCCTCCCGACCAAAGCAGGCCCGGGACCACCCTCCTGGTCCAGCGGCACGGGAGTGGTGAGGCCGGGAATCGCCAGGTGGCTGGCGAGAAGTTGTGCGAAGGCTTCGCCGAGGGCGCGGATGCCTCCCCGTGCGGGTAGCGCGCGACAGTCCCGAATCAATCGGGAGACCACCTGAGCGAGCAAGCGCACCTGCTCGGGCGGAATGCTCACCGGGCCACCCGTTTCGTCGTCGGGGTCTTCCTCTCCTCCCGCCCAGACCGTGACCTGGGGCGCAGTCTCCAGCCGGTGCCATTCCTCTTCTCCCCGGCTGATCCCCAAGGTACGGACAATCACCTGCCAGAGATCCGGTCTTGGGGCCACCCTCCCGTCCGAAAACGGGTCCCATCGGTAATACGGAGAGGTCACCAGATCCATCACCGTCGCGCGATAAAACCCCCCGCGCGCGAGTTGGGCCAACTGCACCACGGCCTTCGCCACCGGCTCCTGCATCACGGGGACAACGGCGGTGGTAACGAAGGGAACCCGATGCTGATCAAAGGTGCGACGAAGATGGTTCCGGTAGGGCTCGAGTGTCCGGGCCACCACCCCGATCTCCTCGAAGCGGTAACCCCCTGTCTCCACCAAGGTCAAAATCTCCTTGCAGGCGATCGTCAGTTCGTCATCGGAGCCGATCGTGCTGATGACGCAGACCTGGGGTTGATCCCCCTCCCCGCCTTCGATGAAAGCCTTTCTCTTTGATGAAGGAACTGCCTGTGAAGTGGGCGAGGCCAGGAGCTGAAGATGCCGGTCAAAAAACCGTTGTGCAAAGGAATAGGCTGGATCAGGGGAAAGGGGAAAATAGAGAGTCACGGAGGCATGCCGCACGACCTGCTCAAACAGCGACAATTGGACCTGGGTGAGGTCATAAAACCCGTAGTAGCAGACACGCTTCAGGCCGGCGAGAAACCGGGAAGCCGGCACCCAGGGCGCCACCCCGGACGACACGTCTTCCACCCCGGCCGCACCCACCAGCCGCGCGGTTTCGACCAGCGCGGCGTACAGAGTGAACAGGCTGCGCAAGGCCGGAGCATCTTCCGGCTCAAACAGGCCTTCGGCCACCCCGCGCAGGGCCGTGTCCGGGTCCACCGAGGCATCCTTCAGATCCCGAATGGTGGCCCACAAGGCGGCCCAGGCCCCCGGCGCCAGGCTGGAAAGCGAGAGAGCCTCGCCCCCCGGCACAAGAATTCGTGCCATCCGGCTGAGTACCTCTTCAAAAAACAGGTCCGAGACCACCGTGAGGGAGGGAGCCGGAGGCTCGTCTTCCTGGAGCGCGCGCTGCTCGTCGTACAATCGCAGGGCAAATTGATGGAAGGTCAACACATGGACATTGAGGAGCGGCAGGCCTTGCTCCAGAACCAGGAGCTCGCGAAGGCGGGTCACGAGAAGCGAAGAAGGAACCACGATGGCAAGGGACGCGAGAGGGTCGGCAGCCTTGCACTGCCGGAGGTCGTCGGCGAGAGCTTGTTCCAGATCAGGATGAAAGGGACCGGTAACGATCCTCAGCATTCGGAATCAATGATGAACGCTGAGTGCTGAACGCTGAATTAAAAAATTACACCTCTCAGCATTCATCGTTCATCATTCATCATTCATCATTCCCACGTTGTAGAGTTAACCGGTTTCCGGCCCCATGAGCTCTCCATTGCAGTCCTGGCAGGCCCAATCGCCGTCAACGAAGGACATGGGATCTCCGCACATGGGGCAATCCGGAGGGGGTTCGGACGGAACCAGCGG
>JBFFYZ010000074.1:0-7796 GCA_041568895.1 Nitrospiraceae bacterium | reverse complement strand
GATCTTTTTCAACCACGAGGCACGAAGAGTTCAGGTCTTGCGTCGTGTGGGCAAAAGCGGGTTCGAGTTGATCGATCCTAAGCCCCCTTCGGGAACGGACGGTTGATGGAAACCATCCACCTGGTCATCATCAGCGGCCTTTCCGGTTCAGGGAAAACCTATGCCATCAAGTGCCTGGAGGATCTGGGCTTCTTCTGCGTCGACAATCTTCCCGCCCCCTTGGTGCCCAAATTCGTGGAGTTGTGCGTTCAACGGGGGGGAGAGGTCAAGAACATCGCTCTGGGAGTTGATATTCGTGAACGAGAATTTTTTCCGGAACTGCTCAGCAGCCTCGATCGGGTAAAATCGCTCGGAATTCCCGTTGAATTATTTTTTTTCGAGGCCCGAGACGAGGTCCTTCAGCGCCGGTTTTCTGAAAGCCGACGGCCTCATCCCCTTCTTCCGAAGTCCCCCGTCCAACAAGGCATTCAGTTGGAGCGGGAACGTCTTCTCGAGGTGCGGCGTCGCGCCGATCGAATCATTGATACTTCGGATCTGACCGTCCACGACCTCAAAGACCTGTTGGCCAGGCAGTTCCTGGGAAAGGGCCAGCACCAAGGGCTGAACATATCGCTCGTGACCTTCGGCTTTAAGTTCGGGGTTCCCTACGATATCGACCTTCTGTTTGATGTCCGGTTTCTGCAAAATCCCAACTTTGTACCTGACCTCAAGTTCCTGACCGGGGAAGATGCCCGGGTGCAGGCCTATGTGCTGGAGACCCCTGAGGCCAAAGTGTTCCTGGGGCATCTAGAGTCCCTGTTCGGGTTCCTTCTTCCCCTGTTCGAGCGGGAGCGGCGATCCTATCTGACCGTAGGTATCGGGTGCACTGGAGGCCGCCACCGCTCGGTCGCCCTGGCTGCCTGCCTGAAGGACCAATTCCAGAAAATGGGGCATTCTGTAATGGTCCGACACCGCGATATCCACAACTCATGAGCACCACCCACTAGGGCTAGTAGCTTGTGGGGGTCAGGGGCCAGTTTCGTCTGTCAAAATGAAGGTGAAGAGTGGACTCCCTAGGGTTTTCTAATAGGTCCTTTCCTTGACAGGAGTAGTATATTGACTATACTTAGCCGCATAGAATGGGGTGGACTTCCCTGCAGAGGCTCCCGTAAAGAAAATGTCTGGATTGACGAGTGTGAGCCCGAACTCCAAACATAAGAAACGGTTCAAAACCTACGACGTCTGTAAGCTGTTCGATGTCTCTCGGGCCACGCTGTTTCGGTGGGAGCGAGAAGGGTTGATCTCCGGCCCTCTGCGCGATTGGAGAAATTGGCGAATTTATACCGCACAAAACATTAAAGAGATCAAGCGTATCATCCGAACCCGCAGCGCCGGCATGTAATGCCGGTGAGGCAAATTGAGGACGTCGCCATGTTGGCATCTCTGAAACAGTACGTAGACATCGATATCGGGGCGCTCTTTGGAGCCAAACGGCAATTGCTGGGTTTGGACATCGGCTCCAATGCCATCAAACTGGTCCAGATTAAGGAAGTCAAAGGGCAGTATTCCCTACAGAAGTTTGGGCTAAAGTCCCTGGAGCCCGAAGTGATCGTGGACGGCACGGTGATGGATGCCGGTCGGGTGGTAGCAGCCATCAGGGACCTTTTGCAGGAACATGACGTGAAGCTGAAGTCCGTCGCAACCTCCATTTCGGGCCATTCCGTCATCGTGAAAAAAATCAGCCTGCCGCCGATGCCGGACGACGAACTCGAAGCACAAGTGAAACTTGCGGCCGAGCAGTACATCCCTTTTGACATTAACGAGGTCAACATTGACTTCCATATTTTGAACCCCGCTGAAGAATCCGACGACGGGCAACCGCAGATGTCGGTCCTGCTCGTGGCAGCGAAAAAAGACAAGATCAATGAGTTGGTCGAGCTCGTTCAAGGTGCGGGGCTGACACCCATGATCTTGGACGTGGACGCCTTTGCCATCGAAAACATGTATTGCATCAATTACCCCGTGGAGGCGGAAGAGATCGTGACGTTGGTGAATGTGGGGGCCAGCGTCATGAACGTCAACATCCTCAAGGCCGGGACGTCGGTCTATACCCGGGATGTGCCCGTCGGGGGCAATCGGTATACCGAGGCCATCCAACGGGATCTGGGAGTATCCTACGATGAGGCGGAAACCGCAAAGCTCGGCGGAAATCCGGAGGGTCTCGATCCAGACGTCGTCGCCGGCGTACTTGAGGAAGTCAATGCCGAGATCGCCTCTGAGATCGCGCGATCGGTGGACTATTTCAAGACCACGTTTCCTGAAGGGGAAATCAATAAAATTTATCTTTGCGGGGGATGCTCTCAGGTAAAAGGTTTTATGCCCCATTTGGAGGACCGACTGGGCGTCCCGATCGAATTTGCCAATCCGTTTGCCCGTATCGATACGACCGGAGGCAAATTTGACCCCGATTGGCTCCAGAAGATGGCTCCCCAAGCAGCGGTCGGCGTGGGACTGGCCATCCGAGCGGTTGGCGATCGATGATAAGAATAAATTTGCTTCCCGGGCCCAAAGCCCGGAAAGCTAAAAAACAATGGGATGTCGAGCTGGAACTGGTCGCGGGGGTGTTTCTTTTAATCCTAACCGTGGGAGGATGGTCGTACTATTCCAGCATTTTAGATGATGAAATTGAGACTCTCCAGTTGGATATTCAAGACAAGCAAAAGAAAATCGCAGTCCTGCAAGAACAGGTAAAGCAGGTGCAGGATTTCGAAGCAAAAAAGAAACTCTTAGAGGACAAAAACCGTGTGATCGAGCAATTGGAGAAGGCGCGTGGTGGCCCGGTTCGGGCGATGGATTACATCAGCCAGAGCCTAGAGCCTCTCAAGCTGTGGCTCATCAGGTTTTCCATGAAAGGCCGAGATCTGGAACTAGAGGGCAAGGCCCTAACAAATGATGATTTAGTTGAGTTTGTGAACAATCTTCGACGGACGGATTATTTTACAAGCATTCAATTGTTAGAAACCAAGTCTGGGGTTGAGGCCAAGCTCAATATCTATCAGTTTCGTCTGAAGCTGACGCTGAAGGGATAACGTGGAACTACCAAAGGTTAATCTGGATTTTCTCCGCACGGTGCCCTTGAACCAAAAGGTCGCCCTTTTGGTCATGATTTTGTTGGGCATCTCCGGCGTCTTCTACACCTATGTGACCGTGCCCAAAACGGACCAAATCACCAGCCTCCAAGGACAAGTCGGCAAGCTCAACGCGGAGGTTGAGTCTTTGACAATCAGGGTCAAACTCCTGGATCAATTGATCGCTGCCAGTAAGCAGCTCGAGATTGAACTGGAAAAGAAAAAGGAACGCCTGCCACCTATGGAGGAAGCTTTCACCCTGCTGAAGCACCTCTCTGACCTTGGAGTTCGACTCGGTCTGGATATCAAGCTTTGGCGACCCAAAGCCCATGTGGTCGATTCCACTAAATTGTTCGTGCGGGTGCCGGTGGATGTCGAAGTCACCGGCGGGTACCATACCGCGGCCATGTTTTTCGATCGGATTTCCAAAATGACTCGGATTGTGAACGTGTCGGACTTGCGAATGGGATCACCCAGGATCGAAGCGGAACGCACGGTTATTCAGGCGGTGTTCGAGCTTACGGCTTTTGTCGCGCCGAACGAGAATTAGGGATCGACGCGTTGAGCAGCAGGCGCTCCACAAGAGTGGTTCTCGGTCCTTGGAGCAAGGGGAGAATGTGGTGATCGGAGAAACAGGTCGTTCGTGGATAGGAGGAACGGCCATGCTGATCCTAACGGGAATGGCTGGGTGGTGGTGCGAGGAGGCGCCAGGGTATGCGTTCTCCATGATTCCGGCAACCCAGGTCAGTCCGGCGAACCCTGCGCCCGCGGCCATCCCAGGAAAACCGGCTTCGCCGGCTCCAGACGGCCCTGGGCCAAGTGCCGCACAACCATCTGGTCCGTCCAGTTCCGGACCGGTGGGGGCGCCTCTTGGGGCCGGTGATGCGGAATCGATCGGCAAGTCCGGGGAATACACCTATTTTCCTGCGGACCGGAGGGATCCTTTCACGCTGGTACTCCCGGACGGACAGCGTCCAGGCAAAGATAACCCTACGCTTCCCCCACTGCAACGTCTCGCGCTGTCCGATTTAAACCTGATCGGAATTATCTGGGGCAATTTCGGATATACCGCCATGTTGCAAGCTCCGGATGGAAAAGGCTACATGGTTCGGCGAGGAACCAAGGTTGGGCCAAATAACGGGGTGGTCAGCGCCATTACAGAAAATGCCGTCGTGATCGAAGAGCGATTTACAGACATTTACGGCAAAAAGCAGGTGCGGGAATTTATCAAGCGCCTGCATGAGAAAGAGATTACAGAATGAGATACCGACATCCTTACCTCACATTTCTCTTGGCCGCTGTTTTTTTTGAAGGACTCCTGTCCTGCGCCCATTCCCCGGAGCGGGGGATGGAACTAGGAGGTGACCCTCAGGCCATTGAGCGCATCCACGTGACCGAAGAGGTCGACAGGATTCGCTTGGAGGTGGAGGCCGGGCGAGCTCTTTCTTATTCGTTATCCACCAGCGCAGTACCGGCCAGCGTGACGGTTGATCTCCCGGGGCTCGTCAGGGGAAAGGATCTGGGCCCTCTGGATATCAACAAGCCTCCGGTGCAGTCGGTCCAGATCGAAGAGATGGTAAAACCCCAACGGGGAACCCAGCTGGTCATTGCGCTTACCGAAGCGGTGAAACCGGAGGCGCGGATCCAAGGAACCAAACTGATTCTTGAGTTTCCAAAGACGAGTTCGGCCGCTGTGGGGGCAGGCTCCGATCACGCGGTGGGTGTGCCTAACGAGTCCTCGGAAAAGAATGCCGGCCTTGAACAGCTTCCCACATCCCGGGAGCTTCCATCTTCCTCGTTGCCCTCCTCTGTCAAGAGTGAAGGCGGCGGAGCAGCCAAAACCATGACCAAGGTGGAGGTGCAGCGGAGTGACCGGGACGCGACGGTGGTGATTTTCGGAGACGGGTCCTTTACCTATGATGTCCGGCCTCTCCGCCAGGACCGTCTCATCGTGGATTTAGCTCATGTAACCTCTGAACTCCACCTTCAGGTACTTCCCGTGGATCATCCCCTCTTGAAGCAGATTCGAGTGGGAACTCATCCCGACAAAACCCGGTTGGTATTTGACCTTCCCCAGCCAGCCTTGTATTCGGTCCAGTCCCAGGGGAACCAGCTGGCGGTGCGACTCATTTCTCTTACTAGAACCCAGCCCCCCTTGGGGACGAGCCGGTCCGGGGAGACTGCCCAGACTGATACAAAGGACCTGAATCTGGACGTGCCCGTTCCGGGTGGGTCCGTTCAGCAGGTTCGTGGCACCGAACCAGGCAGGGTGCCCTTCCCTGAACGCCTGGCGATGCTTGAGAGGACACCCCGCCTGGGGCAGATGGCTCCGGAAGCGGAACCCACCACGGAAGCGGTCATCGTGGGAGAGCGTCGCTACGTCGGTCGCCGGATTTCTCTGGATTTCCAACAGGCCGATCTCACCAACGTGCTCCGCCTCATCGCGGAGGTCAGCGGGTTCAACATTGTCGTTGGGGAAGGCGTCAAGAACAAGGTGACCATCAAATTGGTGAGTGTGCCCTGGGACCAAGCCTTGGACATGCTGTTGAAAATGAACAGCCTGGGCATGATCAAGGAAGGGAACATCGTCTGGATCGACACCCTGTCCAACATCGCCAAACAACAGGATGAAGAAGCCAGGTTGAAAGAATCCAAAACTAAGGCCGAAGAACTGGTCACCAAGGTCATCTACGTTCAAAACGTCCAGGCGCAGCCTCTGATGACTAATCTCCGACAGTACCTGAGCCCCAGGGGCTTCATAAATTTCAATTTGCAAAGCAATGCCTTGATCATCAAAGACACCGAAACCAGCGTGGCGAATTTGAGGGACATTATCCGCAGCTTAGACATTCAAGTGCCCCAAGTCCATATTGAGGCACGAATTGTTCAGGCGGATACCTCCTATGCTCGGTCTCTCGGTATCCAGTGGGGGGTGGTTAATTCTGATGTAAGTTCTAATGGTAATTTCCGAGTCTTCGGAAATCTCACCGGGCCCTTCGTCGAACCGAAAGTAAACTTTGATCCCACCGGTGGGACAACTACGTTTGCAAGTAACTTTATGGTCAATCTTCCAGCTGCGGTCAGCGGGTTGCAGTCGGTGCCCAGTGCTGGGTTTTCTCTTGGCAAACTTGCCGGCGGCTTCGGCCTTGATGCCAGGTTGTCGGCCGGTGAGCTGCTGGGATTGACAAAGGTCATCGCCGCACCTAAGATCACTACCCTCGACAATCAAGAGGCCAAGATCGAGCAAGGCGAGTCCATCCCCTTCCAGACCACTTCGCTCCAGGGGACCCAGACGACCTTTGTGGATGCGAACCTGACGCTTCAGGTCACGCCCCAGATCACGTCCAGGGATCCCAACGAGAAAAATAAGCGGATCATTCTGAAGATCAGGACCACCCGAAACGCCGTCGGTGCGAGAAGCAACCCCGCCGGTCCCAGCATCGACAAGCGGGAAGCGACCACCCAGGTCATGCTCCGGGACGGGGAAACCATGGTGATGGGCGGAATCTTTGTGGACACACAGACCAACACAGTCTCCGGTGTCCCCTATCTCTCTCGCATTCCGGTCTTGGGCTGGTTATTCAAGAACAAGGTGGAGAGCATAGCCAAGCAGGAATTGTTGATCTTCCTGACGCCCTCCATCGTTCAGAGTTAATTCCTCACGACCCGGACCATGCTGCGGTACCTCAACGGGGGCGAATCTCACGGTAGATATCTCTTGGCTGTCCTCGAAGGGGTACCGGCAGGTCTTCCCTTGACCCCCGACATGGTGAATCAGGACCTCGCCCGCCGTCAAAAAGGGTACGGCCGGGGCGGCCGTATGCGCCTGGAACAGGATCGGGTGGAGTTTGCCTGCGGGGTCCGCAAAGGACACACTCTCGGGAACCCTCTTGGTCTGATGATTGCCAACAAGGATTGGGAGAACTGGAAGGAAGTCATGGCGGTCGAGCCCGGACCGGTGTCGCAGGAGAAGGTGGTGACCCGACCACGCCCGGGACATGCGGACCTTGTCGGGGCCATCAAATACGGGCATCGTGACATCCGGAACGTCCTCGAGAAAGCGAGCGCCCGCGAGACGGCGATCCGTGTGGCGATCGGGGGGGTAGCCAAGGCGTTGCTCGGCCAGTTCGGGATGCGGGTGTTGAGCTACACCACCGAGATCGGCGGGGTGGTCGCCAAACGAATGGAGGATCCGGAGGAAGCCTTTCTGCGTGCCGAGGCCTCGGAGGTGCGCTCCCCGGATCCTGATGCGGGAGTCAAAATGGTCGAGTTGATCCGGACCGCCAAACATCGGGGGGATACCCTGGGCGGAGTCTTCGAGGTGGTCGTGACCAATCCCCCGATCGGGCTCGGCAGCTACGCCCAATGGGATCGTCGTTTGTCGACGAGGTTGGCGATGGCCGCCATGAGCATTCAAGCCATGAAAGGCGTGGAGATCGGCATGGGGTTTGAGGCGGCCCGTCGGTTTGGGTCCGAGGTCCACGACGATATTTATTACGACAAGGAACAAGGGCAATTCATTAGGAAGACCAACAACGCGGGGGGGCTGGAAGGCGGCATTACCAACGGGCAGCCGATCGTACTCCGTGTGGCCATGAAACCCATTTCCACACTCTACAGCCCCAAGAAGAGCGTGGATATCGAGACCAAAGAGCCATTCGACGCCACCGTGGAGCGATCTGACATATG
>JBFFYZ010000073.1:0-7872 GCA_041568895.1 Nitrospiraceae bacterium | reverse complement strand
GGACGGCACGAAGAACAAAGGAAAGCTCGGCGCCAACGCCATCCTGGGTGTCTCCCTGGCCGTGGCACGCGCGGCTGCTGCGGAGACCGGGCAACCCCTGTACCGGTATCTAGGGGGGGCGAATGCCCGGGTGCTGCCGGTGCCCCTGATGAACATCATTAACGGCGGGGCCCACGCCGACAACGGGCTCGATCTCCAGGAGTTCATGATCGTGCCGGTGGGCGCCAGCCGGTTCGGCGAGGCGCTGCGGATGGCCACGGAGGTGTTTCACGCGCTGAAGGCTCTGCTCAAAAAACGGGGGCTCAGCACCGCGGTGGGGGACGAAGGCGGCTTCGCACCCAACCTTCAATCCAACGAGGAAGCGTTGAGCCTGATCGTTCAGGCCATCGAGCAGGCGGGCTATCGGCCGGGCAGGGACGTGGCCTTGGCCCTCGATGCGGCCGCCAGCGAGTTTTATCAGAAGGGCCGGTATGTGCTGAAAGCCGAGAAGCAGCAGGACCGTTCGTCCGAGGACATGATCCGATTCTACGCGGGGCTCCTCGACCGCTATCCCATCCTCTCCATCGAGGACGGGCTGAGCGAGCATGACTGGAAAGGCTGGCGGATGCTAACCGAGCGGCTGGGGAATCGTGTCCAACTGGTGGGCGACGACATTTTCGTCACCAACGTGGAGATTTTCACCAAAGGCATCAAGGAGGGAATCGGCAATTCCATCCTGATCAAGGTGAACCAGATCGGCAGCCTGACCGAAACCCTGGAGGCCATCGAGTTGGCCAGGCAGTCTGGGTACACCGCCGTGGTCTCGCACCGGTCCGGTGAGACGGAAGACACCACGATTGCGGATATCGCCGTCGCCATGAACACCGGGCTCATCAAGACGGGCTCCCTGTCCCGGACCGATCGCGTCTGCAAATACAACCGGCTCCTGCGAATTGAAGAGGAGCTCGGGGATGGAGCCCTGTACCCGGGACGGGAGGCGGTCAAAGTAAAAAGTTAAAAGGCAACAGCGGGGTTTGGAGAAAACCGAACCCACCTAAGGGGGAGAAAACTAGGTCCTCGTGGCGAAACGAAACCGCAGCCGCCAAGCGTTGCGCAGGCAGCAGCTGACGTTCCGTGGGGTGCTCCTGATCGTGGGCATCACGCTCGGAGGCTTCCTCACCTTTTCCTTCTTTTTCGACGAAATGGGCCTGCGGAAGTACCTCAGCATGCAGGAACAGGCAGGCCAGCTGGAACGGGAGATCAGGGACCTCAAACGGACCACCGCGGAGCTCCGGATTGAACTGGACCGCGTGCAGCACAGCCCGGCCCGGATCGAAGAGTTGGCGCGTGAACGGTTGGGTTATGTGCGAAAAGGCGAGACGGTTTACCAGATTCTGGAAGAGAAGCCCCAGTGAGTCGGTATGAAATTTGGGACAGTGGCGATCATCGGTCGGCCCAACGTGGGGAAGTCCACGCTCTTGAACGCGCTTCTCAAGGAGAAAATCGCCATCGTCTCGAACTGGCCGCAGACCACCCGGACCCGCATCCTGGGAGTCGTGCATTTGCCTGACACCCAGATCGCTTTTTTGGACACCCCCGGGCTCCACAAGCCGTTTCATCAACTCAACAAGCGCATGGTTCGAACCGCCTTGGACACCATCCGGGAGGCGGACCTGCTGTACCTGATGGTGGAGGCGACGGCGCCACCCGGGTCGGGCGACCGGTTGGTGATCGAGCAGGTGGAGGAGGTCGCCGGAAACGGGCGGGTCCCGGTGTTTCTGCTGATCAACAAGGTGGACCTGGTGAAAAAACCCAGGTTGTTGCCGCTGATCGAATCCTACAGTAGGATGCGGCCGTGGGCGGAAATCGTTCCGCTCTCCGCCGAGACCGGCTTGAATGTGGACCGACTCCTGGAGGCGACCGTTGCGGCCCTGCCGGAAGGGGAGGCGCAGTTCGGTGAGGATGTACTGACCGACCAATCCATGCGCACCCTGGCGGCCGAGGTCATCCGGGAAAAAATTCTGCGAAAGACCCGCGAGGAAATTCCCTACGCCGTCGCGGTCGAGATCGACCTCTTCCATGAGGAAGGCAAGCTGAACCGGATCAGCGCGACCGTGCTGGTGGAGAAGGAATCCCAGAAGGCCATCGTGATCGGCGCCCACGGAGAACGGCTGAAGGCGGTGGGCACGGAGGCGCGGAAGGAATTGGAGCGCCTGTTCGGCGGCAAGGTGTTTTTGCAGTTGTGGGTCAAGGTGCGCTCCGCCTGGCGGGAGGACGATCAGGTCTTGGTGGAACTGGGGTACTGAGGGGGACGCGAATGGACGGCAGTTCGGACGGCAGTACGATGGAACGCTCGCGAGTGGGGGACAGGGACTCGTTGAAGGACCTCTCCAAAGACCTTTCCCGGGAGGCCGGCGAAAAGGGTTCGGGGAAATTCGACCTCGTGCTGGCCTCGTTCATGCGGCTCCTCCGGCGCGGGGCGATTACGAACCTCGGCAAGATGCTCGGGCGGATGCATCCCGCCGATATCGCCAAGGTCATCGCACACCTGTCTTCCCCCAAGGAGAAGCGCACCGTCTTCGAATTGGTCCGGGGAGAGTCCCGTCGCGGGCAAGTGCTGAGCGAGCTGGACGCGGAAATTATCCGGATGCTGTTGGGGGAGATGGCCGCTCCGGATGTCGCCTGGCTCCTCAAGGATCTTGGGCCGGACGACGTGGCCTACATCCTCGGGGTGTTGGAAGAAGCCCAGGCTCAGGAAATCCTCGCGCTCATGAAGACCGAGGTGTCCACCGAAATCGCCGACCTCTTGCGATACCCGAAGGGTACGGCCGGGGCCATCATGACCACGGAGTTTTTTGCCCTGTCGGAGGATACGACGGCCCAGGAGGCCATCCGGCGGCTGCAGCAGGCCACCGACGCCGAAATGGTGTTTTACATCTACGTCGTGAACAAGGACGAACACCTGGTGGGCGTGCTGTCCTTGCGGCAGCTCCTGACCGTCCCGCCCTTCACGCCCTTGAAGAACATCATGACCCGCGATGTGCTGCGCGTCAGCGTGGACATGGATCAGGAGGAAGTGGCGCGGCAGGTGGCCCGCTACAACCTGCTGGCCATTCCCGTCGTGGAGAAGGACAACACGCTGGTGGGCATTATCACGGTGGACGACGTGGTGGACGTCATCCGCGAGGAGGCCACGGAGGACATGTTGAAGATGGCCGGGGCCGCCGAGGAGGATGTGCTCCTGGAATCGTCCAGCTTCGGGGCGGCGCGGCGCCGATTGCCCTGGCTGTTCACCACGCTGGTCGGCAGCCTGCTCTGTGGGGCCATCCTCTGGTATTTCCGCCAGACGATCCAGACGATGGTCGCCGTGGTCAGCTTCATCCCGGTTATTGCCGCCATGGGCGGCAATGTCGGCCTTCAGTCGTCCACCTTGATCATTCGAGGGTTGGCGACCGGCCGGGTGGAATTGACCGATGTGTGGAAGGTCTTTTTCCGCGAGGTCCGCATCGGCATGCTGCTGGGCTTGGCGTGTGGGTTTATTGTGGCGGTCACCGAGTGGTTCTGGCACGGGCATGGATACCTGGGGTTGGTGGTGGGCGCGTCGCTCCTCATCGGTTTCCTCGTGTCCACGAGCATGGCCACCATCATGCCGATCCTGCTGAAGCGGTTCGGGGTAGATCCGGCTGTGGCGGCCGGCCCATTCGTGACGACCGCCAACGACATCACGGGCATGACCATCTATCTGGCACTGACGACCGGATTGCTCGAGTATCTGCAGTAAGGAAAGGGACACGGCGTGTTTCGACACGCCCCATGGGTCGCGTGATGGTGATGAGGCTCGTGAATGTTCAGTGTTGACCGGGCTGGTTGCTCGTCCCTAAACCCGAAGGAGGACCCATGGTGGGAATGATTGTGTTGGCGGCGGCACTGTATGTCTGTCCGGGAGACGTTTACACCGACAAGCCGACGGAAGGGTGTGAACCGTTCCAACAGAGCGGCCAGGAGGGATTCAGTACGATCACCGAGGTGCCAGAAGCGCCGGGTTCGGAGACGGTCCCGGGTTCCTCCGGGACGACCATGGAGCGACGGCGAGGCGGTAACGAGCCGGGGGTGAACAGCGAAGTCTGCGCGCTGTACAAGGAATACGTGGAGTTGGAAATCAGGACACGAGGCGGGTTTCAGGTGGAATCCACCGATGAAGCCAATCGCTGGCAGACGCTCAAGCGCATGTTCCAGAACTCCCCGGCGCCGAACTGCTCCTAGGCGCAGCCTCGGCAGAGTCCGGCGGAAGACGCGATGGCTCTCTTCAAAACCTCCGCGATCGTGCTGAAGAGTCGCAAGTGGGGCGAGGCGGACCGGATCGTGACCTTCTACACCGCCCGGTTCGGCAAGCTCCGCGGGGTCGCCCGGGGAGCCCGGCGGCTCAAGAGTCGGTTCGGGTCGGCCCTGGAACCCTTCGTGTACTGCGACCTGAATCTCTTCGAGAAGCCCAACGATTCCCTCTATCGCATCACCCAGGTCGATATCCAAGAGCCCTTCGCCCGGCTTCGGGAAAATTTGGGGTTGATGGCCGGCGCGGGCCGGCTGGTCAACCTGGTGAACGCCATGACCGCGGAGGGGGACTCCTGCCCCAAGGTGTTTGAAACGCTGGTGGAGGGCCTCCGAGCCCTGCAGGCCTACCGGGAGCCCGCGTTGATCGCCCTCCTGTTTCAAATCCGGCTGTTGGGCCAAACCGGCTATCGACCGCAGACGGATCACTGTGCCGCCTGTGGAGGACCATTCGACAGGTCCAACCTGTTCTCGCCCCTCGCCGGGGGATTGGTCTGTGGACGCTGCGCCGAACAGGGCTCCTCCTGTGGCGTTCGGATGTCTCCCGGGAGTCAGGCGTTGCTGCAGCAGGTGTTGCGCATGAAGCCCGAGGCCTTGCCGCGTTTGAAGGCGACCGGACAGGTCCGGGCCGAATTGGAGGAGGCGGTCGAAGCCTACGTGACGGTGGTGGCCGGAAAACGCCTGCCTCCGACGGATTTCTTAGCCGCGGAGAGCGAGGAACCGATCTATCGCATCGGCCCCCTCGCGTGAGGCGCCTTGTGGGTTCGCGGCCGATGCGCTATAGTCCTCAGACGAGAATCCTGTAATGCTGCAGTGCCACGCCCGGCCAGATGTCCAATCCCCCGTGAGCAGGCGGGAGACCCAGAGAGGGACCATGAGCGCGACGGTGCTGGAACCCAAAGACATGGAGTGGATCGACAAGGGGGTCCTCGGCATCGATTGGTCCGATGGGCACAAGGGCGTCTATCCGGTTCGCTTTCTCCGCCAACACTGCCCCTGCGCCGGTTGCACGGACGAATGGAGTGGGGAGCTTCGGATCAAACCGGACGACGTGCCGCTCCTGATCATGCTGAATGACGTGGAGTCGGTCGGCCGGTACGCCCTGCGGTTCACGTGGAGCGACGGGCATGATACGGGCATCTATTCGTTCACGTTTCTTCGACGAATCTGCCAGTGCGACCAGTGTCAACCGGACAAGCCGGAGGCCCCGAAAGGCCGCCGACTGCTCTGACCGACACAACCCAGGAGAACTCCCGATGAATGCGTTGCCGACCGTGAGCGTCCCCGTCACGAGGTTGACGTTAGGATTCCAGACCGGGCAGGCGGCTCGGGGCTTGACCGCGGTCGGGCTGCTGCTGTGCGTGGCCTGCGGGATGTTCTCCATGCCCAAGTTGGAGGAACAGAGAGCCCGCATCCGAAACAACGACCTCGCGTACCATCAAATCACGAGCCAGGCCTTTCTCGATACCTGGGGGAAGCCCACCTACCAACACCGGGAACTCACCCAATTTTTTCCGGTGGAAAACGGAGCCTGGGTCCCCAGGTTCCGGGTGCCTCTCGGCGAGCCTCCTGAAGGCTGGTTGTCGTCGGTCCAGGCAGGGCCGGGGCATTTTCTGGTCTATGCCGACCGTGGAGAACTGCTCGGATTTCTGGATGATCGTTTGGTCTATCGAGAGACGGTGTCCGCGGACCAGGTTATGGCCATCAAAAAACTGTGGGACCGGGAGGCGCTGTTTCGCTCCAGCTTAGAAATGCCCTCACCGCCCCGGTGATTGGTGATGCCTGACAAGGTTGCCGCCGTCTCCCCACCTTCTTCTCCGCCTGCCGCGACACTGAGAATCCTGCTCGTGGCCTCTGAGGCCGTCCCCTTCGCGAAAACGGGGGGGCTGGCCGACGTCGTCGGAGCCCTTCCGTTCGAACTGGGCCGTCTCGGCCACGACGTGCGCCTGGTCATCCCCCGGTATGGCACCATCGATGGCGCAGCCCACGGATTCAAGGAGTGGGGCGAACTGAAAGTGCCGACCCCTGGCGGGACCGTGGAAGCGGTGATTGAGCAGGGAGTTCTGTCGGAAGGCCGGCGAGGGGAGGTCAGGGTGCCGGTCCTGGCGGTCCGGCACGATCCGTATTTCGCCCGCAAGGGACTTTACCAGGAGGCCGGCGCCGATTATCCCGATAACCTCGAGCGGTTCGTATTTTTTTGTCGCGCGGTGATGGAGCTGATGGTGGCTGAAAGCCGACATTCAAACTGGACGCCCCACCTGCTCCACGCCCATGATTGGCAGACGGCCCTCTGCCCGGTGTATCTGCGCACCCTCTACGCCGGCCACTCCCAAGTGGAGCGGGTCAAAAGTCTGCTGACGCTGCACAACCTGGGGTTCCAGGGCATCTTTTCCGCCAGTCACTATCCCAAGACCGGCTTGCCCCCGAAGTATTTCACACCAACCGCCCTCGAGTTTTTCGGTTCCTTGAACCTGCTGAAGGGCGGCCTGGTCTTCGCGGATTTTCTCAACACCGTCAGCCCCACCTACAGCCGGGAGATTCAAACCGCCGAATTCGGGTTTGGGCTGGAAGGGGTGATCCGGGATCGCCGGGACCGCATGGTGGGGGTGGTCAACGGGATCGATACCGAGGTCTGGGATCCCGCCACCGATCCCCACCTGCCGTTTCTGTACTCGCCGCAGGATTTATCGGGCAAGGCCTGGTGCAAATCGGAGTTGCAGCGGGAGATGCATCTGCCGGTTCGGGACGTGCCCCTCCTGGCGGTCGTGTCTCGATTGACGGCTCAAAAGGGACTGGACTTGGTCGCCGACATCATACCCGAATTGATGGAACTCGACCTACAAGTCGCCCTATTGGGGGCCGGGGAGCCTTCCTACGAAACCCGGTTTCGAGAACTCCGGACCCGATACCCCGACAAACTGGGGTTGCGCATCGGGTTTGACGAAGGGTTGGCCCACCGAATCCAGGCCGGAGGGGACCTCTTTCTCATGCCGTCCCGGTACGAACCCTGCGGGCTCAGCCAACTGTATAGCTTGCGCTACGGGACCATTCCCATCGTGCGGAAAACGGGCGGACTGGCGGACACCGTGGTGCCCTATTCGCCCCGGGCCGTGCGGGAAGGGCGGGCGACCGGGTTCGTGTTCGGGGAAGCCACCCCGGAGGCTCTGTTGATGGCCGTGCTGTTGGCGCTTCGGGTCTACGAGGACAAAAAGGACTGGCTCGCGCTCATCAAGGCGGAAATGGCAGCCGACGTCTCTTGGACCAAATCGGCTGGCGTCTACGCGGATCTTTACCGGAAAGTCGTGTCCCAGGCCAGGGAGCTGGGCAGACCTACTTCCTGACCGGCCTGTACGGTCCGGCCTAAAGAAATCTCAACAAAGAAATCTCAGCGAATTCTCAGTGGGAGTTGGGGAACCCCAGCAGGTGGGGTTGAGCCGACTTCTCGGGCTTGCCCGAGACGGCGAGGAATGTGAAGCTGGGATCGGAGTCAGGCCCAGCCACCACATCCACATAACCCAATTGGCTCAGGCCGACCTGGGCCTGCTTGGCGTAGTAGCGGTAGTC
>JBFFYZ010000072.1:0-7893 GCA_041568895.1 Nitrospiraceae bacterium | reverse complement strand
GGGAATCACCGCGGCCACCGATCGCAACCCCGAACGTCCCACCGACCCCCAGTCCACACCGCCCAGCCGCCGATGCAAGACCCCGATGAGGATCAGGATATTGAGCATGGAGGCTAACGCCGTAGCCAAGGCGAGTCCGGCATGGCGGAGCGGTCCCATCAAGACCAGTGAGAGCACGAGATTGGCCGCCACCGCCGCGAGAGCCGCCAGGGCCGGGGTCGTCGTGTCCTTGATGGAATAGAACGCCGCGACGATAATGCGCACGCCCGCAAAGGCCCATAGCCCGATGGCGTAATACAGCACGGCGGCCGCTGTTCCGGCCGTGTCCTGGGACGAGAAGGACCCGTGTTCGAAGAACAGGTGGATGATGGGCTCGCGCAGCAGGATCAACCCGAGCATGGCCGGCAGAATGATGAACAGAATCATCCGCAGGCCGAACCCGAGGGTCTCCCGCAGCTCCGCCATCGCACCGCGCGCCGCCTGGGCCGAGAGGGTAGGCAGAATGGCCGTAGCCAAGGCCACTCCGAAGATACCCAGCGGAAATTGAATCAGGCGCATTCCGTAAAACAGATAGGTGGGCCCCCCCGCAAAGAAGGAGGCGAGAATGGTGCTGACCGTAATGTTGATCTGCGTGACGGAGAGCCCAAGGAGGGAGGGAACCATCAGCGCCCCGATGCGCCGCACGCCGGGATGGCCCGGCTCGAAGCGCCAGCCGAAAAGCAACCCTCGTCGCTGAATCCCGGGAAGTTGCATCACAAACTGGGCCGCGCCGCCCAGGACGACCCCGATCGCAACGCCGTGAATCGGCTCCACCAACAGGGGCGAGAGAAACAGGGCGGAACCGATAATGCAGACATTGAACAGGACCGGAGACAGGGCCGGCGCGGCAAACGCACGCAGGGAATTCAACATGCCCATAGCCAGGGCCGCCAGGCTGATGAACAAGAGATACGGAAACATGATCTGGGTCAGCAGCGTGGTTATGGCCAGCTTGGACGGCTGGGCGTGGAACCCTGGTGCGAGCAGCCAGACGATCCACGGGGCCGCGAGGATCCCCAGGATCGTGACGATCGTCAGGATCGTCAGCAAGGTTGTGAAGACCGCGCTGGCCAATTCCCAGGCATCCCGCTTGGCCCGAAGGGTGTGATACTCCGTGAACACCGGGATAAAGGCCGAGGACATGGACCCTTCCGCAAAGAGTTCGCGGAGGAGGTTCGGAATCCGGTAGGCAACAAAGAAGGCATCCGCGGCGGCGCTGGCCCCGAATAGCCGGGCCAAGACCATATCCCGCACAAATCCGAGGATGCGGCTCGAAAAGGTGGCCGCGCCGATCAGTCCGGCGGCTTTGGCCACCCCATGGTTCTCGTCGCGAGGAGAGGAGGATGATTCGGAGAGCGTCGAGGATTCCGACATCGCCGCGAATTGTAGCGGAAGCGCCCAGGGGAGTCCACTAAGGACAGGACGCTGCCGCGCGACTTCAGTATGCGAGAGGTATCGCGCTAAGAGGCTCTGACAGGAAAGTTGGACCTTAAGGAGAGCCGCAGGGTATAACGCTCCGCTGGTTTGGCCGGGCAGGCCTGAGCCCCAACTTTGCGCAATTGGGTAGAGCGTTCAGGAGTCAGGGTAGTTGGTTCGGCAAAATGGATGATCAGCGGATCCAACGAGGGTCGCTGCTTGGCCTCAAAGATTCGGGCGACCGCGTCCGGGTTCAACGCGTCCCCTCCGAGGCCATAAACGGTTTCGGTGGGAAAGGCGACCAGGCCTCCGGCCCGGATAACTTCGGTGGCCATCGGAATCACCTACGGACTGGTGGACAAAAGGACCAAGGCTCGATCCATGCTCAAGGCTCCCCGGGCCTCACATGTGGCCAAGTTTCCGGAGAGTTTCCATTCCCCGGCCTTCGTCCTGGGCACGGCCGGCCCGCTCGGAAACCTTCGTGTTTTGAAGCTCCACAATGATGCCCTCAACCGTCCTGGCAGTGGACAGGACGGGAGCCGTGCAGGGGACACAGCCCAGGCTGCGGTACCGGGTACCGCTACCCTGGTCGAAGTACAAGTTGGGCAGAGGAATGTTTTCCAAACGAATGTAATCCCAAATGTCCACCTCGGTCCAATCAAGCAGCGGATGGACGCGGAGATGCTGTCCTTCGGGAAAGGAAGTCTTGAACTGATCCCACAATTCCGGAGGTTGATCACGGAAGTCCCATTCTCCTTGGTGGTCCCGCGGGGAGAAGTATCGCTCTTTGGACCGAGTACCCTCCTCGTCTGCCCTGATGCCCAAAATGATCGCGGTATAGCCCTGTTCAGCAATCACCTGTTTGAGCGCGTCGATCTTGAGGGCAGTACAACAGGTCACGCGCCCGAGCGTGTGATTCATCCCCCTGGCCAGAGCGGATTTGTTTTGGCCCACGACCAGCCGCAACCGCCAATCACGGCAGAGCTGGTCTCGATACTCGATCAGTTCGGGGATTTCGTATCCGGTATCAATGTGCACCAAGGGGAAGGGGACGTGTCCGAAAAAAGCCTTTCGGGTCAGCCAGAGCAGCACCGTCGAATCCTTGCCCATGGACCACAGCATGGCGAGGTGGTCGAAATGCTGGTAGGCTTCCCGTAGGATGTACACACTCTGAGCCTCCAGCTCGCGCAGCCGAATCACCGAACCCTCCCTATTACCCTGTTGGACCCCTCACGTGGCTTGCTAGCGATAGTCCGGTGTTCTCCCATAAGGCTGCGTTTGACTGCACCGCACCGTCAACCTGGTGGTTCCTCTCCCCTCGACGCACTGATCCAGTGACGAGGCGTACTCCAAGGTTCCCTTCTGGTTCACCACAAAGGGAAAATCGAAGGTGAAGGTGCCGAAGCGGTAGTGGCCGGGCTTAAGGGTGAGTTCCCGGGGCTCCGTCGTCCGGAAGGCTTCCGTACTGTAAGGATCACTACTCCAGATGATCGGGGTCACGCCTGGGACGTACCACCACGTCGGCGGTTGAAGATGAGTGGCATCAATGGTGAGCGTGAACTCCTCGAGACGGTTGCCCTGAGCCGCTTCTGAGGCTTCCAAGTGACACAAGGCCGATGCAAACAGGACCACGCACCATGCAATCCAGACTCCACGACGAAAAATTCCCTTGAGCACTTTCATTGGACCCTTCCCATTGGTGTTCAAACGGGGACAGAGGGATGCCAGAATGAAGAATTGCCTCAGGAGGAGCCGACCGGAATATAAGTTTGAAGGGAAACCCGCAGGCTCTGGTGATTAATCGGCTTTTCTAAACATCCCTCGGCCCCTATCTCGCACAGGTGTTTGCCTAATCCCGCCGTCATCAGGGCGCTCATCATGATCACCGCCAGATCGGGAGCCATCCGTTTGATGCCGCGCAGCGTATCCACTCCGTCCAACTCGGGCATGGTGACGTCCAGAAGTACCAGATCAACCCGTTTTCGCTCCACAATATCGAGCGCCGCCCACCCCGACGAAGCCGGAATCACATCGAACCCCCAATGGGACAACAGGTCCACCAGAAATTTTCTGGTGTCCTCGTCGTCGTCCACCACAAGCACCCGTCCCTTGGGCCGGAAGAATCGGCTTGCCATGTTCTCCTTTATTCCTCGACCGCTACAGGGGAGCGCGGGGTTAGCGCACCCGCGTCACGCCCAACCGGGGAACCAACGACCGAGCGAGAGGCCGCAGGACCCCGGCGAGATGAATCGAACCCGTGACCACGACGACACCCTGCGCGCCCGCGCCTTCGAGCGCCCGATAAAAGGCGGCCTCGGGATCCTCAATCACCTCCGTCGCGACGGGACTCCGCCGCTTCCACAGAGGGACGAGGTCGGTCGGCGGGGTGGCTCGCGATCCGGGATACCGGGTGAAAATCACCAGCTTGGCCCCGCTGTCCGCCAAGTGGGCGATGATCTTGTCCACTTCCTTGTCACGCGGGACGCCCACCACCAGGACCCGGTCCCGTCCCTCAAAGGCCGTGCGGACGATGGTGGCCAGGCTGGCGGCGGCCATGCTGTTGTGGGCTCCATCGATGATCACGGTGGGCGTGCCGGGGAACACCTCGCAGCAGGCCGGCAACCGCACCGCCGCCAGCGCCCTGGGTAGCGCTTGGCTGTCTAAGGACCGTACCCAGCCTTGCTGGGCCAGCCAATCGAAGGCCATGACCGCATGCGCGGCATTGGTTGCCATGAAGGCGGCCGGGCAATCGAGCACCACGTTTCGCCACACGGTGCCCCCGGCCCGAATGGCAAAATACCCGCGATACCCGCTCCGGACGAAGCCCAGCGCCTCGTAATCCTTGCCGACCAACAACACCGGCGCCTGCAATTCGGAGGCCCGCTGCAAGATCACCGCTCGGGGGCCGTCCCCCATGGGTCCCACCAAGACCGGAACTTTGGGCTTGATGATTCCGGCTTTTTCCGAGGCGATTCGCTCCAGCGTCGCGCCCAGCACCTCCATGTGGTCAAACTCCACGTTGGTGACGACGCAGAGCGCAGGCGCGACCACATTCGTCGCATCCTGGCGGCCCCCGATGCCCACTTCGATGACGGCATAGTCCACCCGCGCTGCGCGAAACACGCAGAATGCGACCGCCGTCAACCATTCGAAGTAGGTCAGGTGAATTCCTTTTAGGCTGAGCGCATCCCAGACGGTATTAAACGCCCAGACGAACTCCTGGTCGCCGACGGGCGTCCCGTTGATCATGATGCGCTCCCGGACATCCTCAACGTGAGGACTCGTGTATAGTCCCACCCGCATCCCCGCCGCCTGCAGCAACCCGGCGAGCATCCGGCTGACGCTGCCTTTTCCCTTGGTCCCAGCGACGTGGATCGTGCGAAACGCCCGATCCGGACGCCCCAAGGCTTCCACGCAGCGCTGAATCCGGTCCAGATTGAGAACGTGGGCGGGCGAAACCCGGCGATCGACTTCGTAATTGGCGCAGTTGTTCAGGAAGGCCAGAACATCCGAGAGGGACCGAAAGGCGTGGGCCGAAGAGGGCGGGACCTCCCGACCGCTCTCCGGGTGAGCCGTATGTGTCATGGCCCCGTTCCTCCTCGGTCGAGAGTACGGAGAGGCTGAGGAGGCAGTTGTTCTCCTCAGCCTCTCCTGAAGGGTCAGTACGCCTTACTGAACCCGGCTTCTCCATCGTAGGTCCACAGCTTCTGAGCTGCGGACCACCACCACTTCTTGCTCAAGCTGTCCAGGAACTTGTTCACGTCAGCATCCTGAATGTCCTTCGTCGCCATAAACCGGCAACGATACCAGTTCACCATGAGGAGGTCCGGGCTCACGAAGCCCGGCCACACCTTGGTACCCCGGTTGGAGATGAACTCGCACTTGAAGGGACCGTACTCCTCAAACTTGGGGATTCCCTCCTCGGTGATGAGGTACACATCCACACCGACGAGCTTGGTTTCTTTTTTCTTTTTGGTTTGTAACGCGGCTGCAGTTGACATGCGTTCCTCCTAATATGTTCTTTTGTTCGTTTGGGTCGACTGGAATCGGGTTGTGCTCCGTCAGACCTTGACCAACATCTTGTCCACGATCGCCTGGGCGTACTCGTCGGTCTTGGCCGTCCCGCCCACGTCGTAGGTCACGTGCTTGCGCTCGTCAAGCACCTGGAACATGGCTTTCTCGATCCGATCCGCGGCCTCGGTCTCCTTGAGCCACCGCAGCATCATGATCCCCGAGATCAGTACGGCCGAGGGGTTCACCTTCTTTTGTCCCGCATATTTTGGCGCGGAGCCGTGCACCGCCTCGAAGACGGCACAGTTGTCCCCGACGTTGGCGCCGGGGGCGAAGCCCAACCCGCCGACCAGGCCGGCGCACAGGTCCGTGAGAATGTCGCCGTAGAGATTCGGCAACACCAGGCAGTCGAATTGCGCCGGGTTCTTCACCAACTGCATGCAGCAGTTATCGACGATCACGTCGCCGGTCTCGATCTCCGGATAGTTCTTCGCCGCCGCCCGGAAGGCCTCCAGGAACAGACCGTCCGTCATCTTCATGATGTTGGCCTTATGGACGCAGTACACCTTTTTCCGGCCATGCGCCCGGGCCCACCTGAAGGCGAAGTCGGCAATCCGGTAGGATCCCGGCCAGGTGATGACTTTCAAGCATTGGGCGACCTCGTCGGACACCATGTGCTCGATCGCCGCGTAGGAGTCTTCGGTGTTCTCGCGGAAATTGATGATGTCGATGTGGTCCCACGGGCGTTTCAACACGGGAATCAGCTTGGCTGGCCGCACGTTCGCGTACAGATCGAACAGCTTCCGGAGCGTCACGTTCGCGCTTTTGTGCCCGGTCCCGATCGGGGTCGTGGTGGGGCCCTTCAACGCCACTTTGTTCTTCGCAATGGATTGAATCGTCTTCTCGGGCAAGAGGGTGCCGTGTTTCTCGAGGCAGTCTAACCCGATGTCCTCATATTCCCACTTGATGTCGACGCCGCTGGCGTCGATGACCATCCGAACCGCTTCGCAAATTTCCGGTCCCGTGCCTTCTCCTGGAATCATTGTCACGACATACTTTGCCATTGACTGCCTCCCTTCAGCAGCAAGGGTTGGGTAAGAAGCGCCTCAATAGGCCGCCGGCGCCGAAAGCGGCTGGTTCGCAACCAGCTCCAACAAATGGAATCCGTCAAACTTCGCCACGGTGTCCCCGATCGTCACGAGCCCCACGCGGCCGACTTCAGGCACGGTCTCTTCCGCAACCGCCAGCGCCTCGGACCCGTCAAAAAAGACCGCGATTAAGGGTTTGCTGACGTGATGGAAATTCATGCGTTGGACCCGCAGCAGGTGCCAGGGGTGGTCGTCCGGTTTGACCGAGGCGCTGGCCAGCAGGACCGCCTGTCCGTTGGTCACGCGGTGGATGGCCAGCAGCTTCGTGGTCAGGTTGACCGTCACAGCGAAGAAATTTCGATGGTCCTTCACGCCCAAAACGATGCCGGCTCCGCCCTGACCGTTGCCGGAGACCATCTGCATGCGGACCAACACATCGGGAAATTCGATGGCGCTCTCGGCATCCGCCAGCAGCAACTGAAAGCAGTCGGTCTTCTGGCAGGGGGACGGCTGCGCCACGACGTGCGGCGGAGTCGGAGCCTGCGGATCAGATTCGATGCGCCATGTCCCGGCCATCCCCTCGACGCTCGCGACCTGGGCAAACCGGGCTGGGATTCCGCCGGGGCTGTCCCGGTCAAAATCCCAGTGCTTTTCCAGGTGTTGGGTCGGAACCTTCCAGTGAACCTCGGTGTCCAGCACTTCCAGGGACCGAACCGACGAAGGGAGCGTCACCACAGCCGCCTCCGGAATGAGGGATTTGGTCACGTCATTGGCGATGAGGTAGCCCCACAGTCCGGTGACGCCGGAGAGCTGGTCATGCCAGAGCTTGGCCTCTTTGACGCGGTGCTCCAGGCGGGCCTGGTCTCGAGACACCGCCAGCGCCTCCACCATAACCAGCGCCTGGGCCGCGATCAGTTTTTCCAGGGGGCTGTCCACCAGATCGAGCGCCTGGGCGGCTTCCTTAGCGGCTTGGGCCAGCCAGGGATGCTCGTACCGACGGTTCCAGGCCACCCACTGGATGCGATCCCACGCCAGTTCGGCCAGAAGTTGGCCGCGCTGCCGCCGGTTGCTCTCGGAGAGGTCGCGCAGCAGGCTTTCGTGCGTCGCCAGGGCGGAGTCCGAGTCGTTGTTCCAGCGGTACAAGGCCCCCAACCGCCGCCGCATGTCGTACGTTCCCGCCCCGCCCCGGATGGCCAGTTCCAGGGCGGCCATGGATCCATAGAGCGAATCCGCCGCCTGGGAATGTCCCATCGCCACCTCGGTGAATTCCTGCCGCCACGTTTGTGCCTGAAGGTTCCAATACAGCTCCGCGACCCGCAGCCGAGAAGCCTCGTCCGCC
>JBFFYZ010000071.1:0-7968 GCA_041568895.1 Nitrospiraceae bacterium | reverse complement strand
TGCAGCCTTGACGCTCGTCAACGACTTGCTCCTGGTCATCATTCTGCTGGAGCTGTTCCGAACGATTATTCGTTTTCTCCAGACCGACATCATCACCCTAGAACCCTTCCTCAATATCGGCATCATCGCCTCCATCAGGCGGATTTTGACCGCCGGCGCGGAACTGGCCCATTTGACAGTCGTGACGGATGAGCTGTTTAACCGCTATATGATGGACATCGCATTGAACGTGGTAGTGGTTCTGGTCCTCATCATCGCGGTCTTTCTCGTGCGCAAAAGCCCCTCCGATCCCACCGACAGGGCGCTGGCCGAACGGCCCTGAGGACCTGCACGGCCGGGCCTTCTTGCTCCCCCTCGTCCGGCAATTGCTCTCTTGCCTGAGGCCGTTTGGATATGGCATCATGCCGCCTCGGGGTGTGGTCAATGGGGAATCTTTTGGAATACGTGGGGAACCTCCACATTATCTTCGGTCCCTATCGCGGGAACCCTATTTCCCTGTACCTGAGCCGAAACGACAACTCCTGCCGGATTTCCCCGCGGGTCTATCCTTGGAACGAGGTGGTCGGAGAGGGTGACAGCCCCAATCGAGCGGCCGCGGATTTCGAGGAGAAATGGAAGGCCAAGGGGCTGGCACCGGAAATGTACACGGGGCCCCACTGGGATGGGATTAAACCGGAAAAGCCCGCTCCGCCCAAACCGCCCCCGAAGCCTACAGAGACCAAAACTCCGGAAGGGAAACCGGCGGAACCGAAGACAGCGAACGTGGCTGCGACGGCGCCCACTCCCGAGTCAGGAACCCCAACCGGGACAGCCCCTAAACCCGTTCCTCCCGGGCCTCCTCAGCCACCGACCTCTTCTCCCCCGCCTTCCGGGCAGAGAGATCTCAAGCCGGACCAACCGGCTCCAAAGCCCCAGGGAAACACCATGGCTGGGGCCCCGGCCTCACCGAACCATCCCACCCCTTCCGACAATGACTCCGCGGAGACGCCCACATCTCCGGCGCCGGCCGCATCCGACTCGGGACAGTCCGACAGTTCCTCCTGACCCAACCCGGAAACCGTCTCCTGGTTATCAGCCTACTTGCCGCTGGTTTCCGCTGCGGAAGCCGACTCGGATCCATTCGCCAGCCGGCTGTGCTTCAGGCCGTATACGAAGTACACCAGAATGCCGACTCCCGTCCAAATGAGGAAGCGCAACCAGGTCAAGGCGGGCAGAAAGGCCATCAACGCCAGACAGGACAACACCCCGAATAAGGGCACCCAGGGGAGAAACGGGGTTCTGAAGGGGCGGGGATGCGAGGGACGGGTCCGGCGCAACACCAGAATTCCCAGGCACACCAGCAGAAAGGCGAAGAGCGTACCGATATTGGTCATATCCGCCGCTTCGCCAATAGGCACGAAGGCCGCCAAGATGGCGACCAACAGGCCGGTCAGCAGCGTCGCGCGGTGCGGGGTCCCGAACCGGGGATGGACCTGGGAGAGCCACGGCCCCAGCAGCCGGTCCCGAGACATGGCGAAAAAGATCCGCACCTGCCCGATCATCATCACCACCAGGACGCTCGTAATGCCGGCCACCGCCCCGACCGCCACGATCGCGGCCCCCCAACGAAATCCCGCCACCCGCAAGGCTTCCGCGACGGGCGCCCGGACGTCCACCCTATCATAGGGAACGATCCCGGTCAGGACCGCCGCCACCAGGATATAAAGGACCGTACAAATCGCGAGTGAGGCGAGGATACCGATCGGAATATCCCGCCTGGGATTGCGTGCCTCCTCGGCGGTGGTGGACACCGCATCGAATCCCACGTAGGCGAAGAAGACGATGGCCGCAGCCGCCCCCACACCCTGAAACCCATGCGGGAAAAAGGGCCTCCAATTGGCCGGTTCAATGGCGGAAGACCCGACGGCGATGAACAGCAGGATGGCCGCCAACTTGACCACCACGATGACGCCGGCCGTGCGGGCGCTCTCCTTCACCCCCAACACCAGGATCGCGGTGACCAAAAGCACGATGATGGCGGCGGGCAGGTTGGCCACTCCGCCCTCGGCTGGCGCATGGGTGGCCCAGACCGGCAGATCGATCCCGAGGGTCTTCAGAATATTCGTGAAGTAGCCGGACCAGCCGATGGACACCGCCACGCAGGCCACCCCGTATTCCAGAATCAGGTTCCAGCCGGTCAACCAGGCGAGAAATTCCCCCAGCGTGGCATAGGAATAGGTATAGGCACTGCCCGCCACCGGAATCATGGCGGCGAACTCGGCATAGCAGAGCGCCGCGAACGCGCAGGTCAAGCCCGAGAGGATAAAGGAGACCACGATCCCAGGCCCGGCTCCGGGCCGATGCGCATCGCCGACCACCGCGGTGCCGATCAGGACAAAGATGCCGGTCCCGATGATGGCGCCGATGCCCAACGCGGTCAGGTCCCACACGGTCAACGTTTTTTTCAGCCGGTGCTCGGGCCGCTCGCTGTCCGCCAAAATCTGCTCGATGGGCTTGGTCCGAAACAATCGGTTGAGCATGAATCCCTTTAACGCGGAATGATGAATGATGAACGATGAATCCAGGCCGGCCAAACCGGTCGTCCTCCGTTCAACATTCCGCATTCAGCATTCATCGTTTTTTGGATGCAGCCTTGAGGAAGGCGAGAAACAACCGACGGTGGAGGCGGTACCGGTCGTACAGATACTCCGGATGCCATTGCACGCCCAGGAGAAACGAATGCCGGGGCGCTTCGATGGCCTCGATGACCCCATCCGTGGCCACCGCGCTGACGACCAGGGAGGGCGCCACGTCTTTCACCGCCTGGTGATGGGAGCTGTTTACCCGAAGCCTGGTCTGCCCGATGATTCGCTGCAGCCGGCTGCGCGGGCTCACTCGAACCGTGTGACTCAAACGGGTGGCGGGAACCGCCTGGCGATGCGGAACAGCCGTGGGCAGCTGCTCGGGAATGTCCTGCAACAGGGTTCCGCCTAGCGACACGTTCAGGGCCTGCATGCCTCCGCAGATCCCCAACAGGGGGGTCCCGTCGCGCGCAGCCAACCGGGTCATCTCCAGCTCGAACTCGTACCGACGAGGGCTCATTACGTTAAAGGAAAAGCGCTGCCGTTCGCCGTACAAGTTGGGGGGCAGGTCCGGTCCGCTCCCGGTCAGCAAGAGGGCGTCCAGCCCTTCGAGGAGTCGGCGACGGGTGCGGGGGCTCGAGGCGAGGGATAGAATGATCGGGACGCCGCCCAGGTCTTCGATCGCGCGGATGTACCGGGCCCGCAGGAAGTAGGTGGGCTCGCGCCCGCCCATATCTGGTCGATCGCCGCTGTTGAAATCGGAGGTGACCCCGATGATGGGTTTCATACTGGTGCGGGGTGTCGCGTTACCGCCCCGGCCCGGCCCCGTAGTCATCCTGCGGGACACCGAAAAATCTGACCGCCCTGTTCCCCTTCAAATGGTCTGGCGTGATCACATAGGTGCCCCGAAGGCTCGTGTCCCAGACCGCCTTGGCGGCCTTTTCATTGCCGCCGCTGAAGGCGTAGGTGAACCCTCCGAAAATACCGCCCAGGGTGGCCATGACGACCTTGACCAACCCGTAGGGGATGGTCACGAACACGCTTCCGACTCCCAGTCCGTATTGGGCCGCGGTGCTCCCGGAATTATCTTCGTCCCCGGTCTGCCCCCACGCGGCCGGCACCGTCCCGACTGTCAGCACAGCCAACACCAAGACCAGCGCCACCCCGGCCCTCCATGGTTGGGGCGTCCGCGCCTGCCGTTCTCCCGACGTGATTCCCTCTCGCCTGTCCACCGGTATGTCCTCCTTGATTCGGTCCTCACCTGCCGCCGACGTGCAGTCGCACGGTCGGCGGTCGTTTCGCCTTTCCTGCTTTCACAACCACGCCCCAACGAAGGCCACCTTCTTATAGCAAATGCCGAGGGGGATGCAACTTCTTTCCCTTTCGTCAGGGAGACCGGACCGGGTGAGGGATCAGTCAGACGGAAGATCGAGCTCGGCCAGCACCTGCTCTTTCAAGCGACCCGCTCGCGCCTTAATGGCGCCATCCAGCACGTCCAGGAGATCCTCACTATCCAGGCGGCCGTTTTCCTGGGAGAGACCTCGCTCCAGCGCCAGGTCGAGTTTTAGCGCACAGGTGGCTTGGGCCAGGAGCTCGGAGGCGCGGCTGTGCAAGTCCCTGCACTCCGCTTCCGGAGCGGCTGCGAGAACCGCCTGAAGAACCCGGTCCAGATTCGTGCTTCTCCTGGCCGCCTCCAATTGGGTCTGGTGGATCTCCACCTCCACTTGGACGCCGCCCTTCCAACTTCGTTTTTTCACGTTGAAGACGCAACTGAGACGGGCGGGGCGCCCTTCCACGGGCTCGGGGCCATAGAAGAGGGTCACGCGATATTCGGGAACTTGCGGGGTCGGAAGGCGCGACATGGGATCCTTGGTTGCGTCGCATTGTAACACGACCACGGAACGGCACCCACTGGGCACGGCACACGCTCCGGTCTGGACCGAAGAGGACGCCCGGTTGGCGCTTCGACGGCGCCTGGTTCGACGGTTCGACCAGTTCACTGTGGTGAGCGGAGTCGAGCCACAGGCTCACCACCCTGTACAGCCGAAGGGCATGCCCCGCGCTCGTAAGAGGGGGATCACGGGCGCCGCTCAGCGTCAATCCTGAGCGAGCCCCGCCCGCCCTTCGAGGGACTCAGGGAGCCCTGAGCCTGCCGAAAGGCGGAGGGCGGGGTAGTCGAAGGATTGACCCCCTTCCGGTCCAAGGCTAAGATGCGGGCATGACGTCGCGGTCCCCCGACAGCCACCGTCGCATGTCCGAAATCCAGGACGCGCTGCGCGAAGTCCCCGGTCTGGACGGGTGGCTCTTCTATGACTTCCGGGGGAGCGACCCGTTGGCCTATCGGATTCTCCGCCTGGATCCCGCCCGGCACGTCACCCGCCGGTGGTACTACTGGATTCCCGCGAAGGGGGCGCCAGCCAAGCTGGTGCATCGCATCGAACCCCACAGTTTAGACGACCTTCCCGGGGAGGCCGCGATCTATCTCTCGTGGGAAGATCAACAGGCCGCCCTCGCCCAGATGCTCGCCGGAATCCAACGGGTGGCGATGCAATATTCCCCCCACAACGCCATCCCGTATATTTCTCGGGTGGACGCCGGCACGGTGGAGTTGGTTCGCAGCCGAGGGATCGAAGTGGTGTCTTCCGCGGATTTGGTTCAGCGGTTCGAGGCGGTGTGGGATGAACGGCAACTGGCCTCACACCAATACGCCGTGGACCGCCTCCGCCAGATCGTCGGGGAAGCCTTCACCCACGTGGGGCATACGCTGGCGGCCGGCCAGCCTCTAACCGAATATGATCTCCAGCAGTTCATCATGGACCGCATTCGATCGTACGGGATGACCACCTCTTCCCCGCCGATCGCCGCCGTGAACGCCCATAGCGCGGACCCGCACTACAGCCCGGGACCGGCCGGGTCGACGCCCATCGCCAAAGGGGATTTGGTGTTGATCGATCTGTGGGCCAAACGACCCGAGGCCGGCAGCGTCTATGGCGACATCACCTGGACGGGTTATGTCGGCTCCGAGGTGCCGACACGCCACCGGGAGATTTTCGCGATCGTCCGGGCCGCACGGGATGCGGCCCTGGACTTCGTCCGGACCCAGGTTCAGGGGGGCTCCTTCCCCTGTGGATGGGAGGTGGACGAGGTCTGCCGGCAGGTCATCCGGAAGGCCGGGTATGGGAATCAGTTTGTGCACCGAACGGGGCACTCGATCGGAGAAGAGGTACACGGAAACGGCGCCAACATCGATAATTTGGAAACAAGGGACGGTCGCCGCCTCCTCCCGCGGACCTGCTTTTCCATTGAACCAGGGATTTATCTCACCGGGGAATTCGGGATCAGGAGCGAACTGGACGTGTATCTCTCGGACCGCGAGGTCCAGGTCTTCGGCCAGCCGGTCCAGACCGAGATCCTTCCGATCCCGATCGGATAACCTCTGAACCGAATTCCTTTCTTCTTTCTTTTATCCCTTAATAAAGTCTCGGATGGAACGGATGCGCGACGAGCGCCGAGGCATGGCGTTCATTGCGACGCAGGCTTTTCTAGGTCCTAATCCCACAAACTCATCCATACGGGCGTCGGGGTGATCGCCGGAGCGGCATTGCGGGCAAGCCGTGCTGCATCCAATACTTTTTTCAGGCTGGGCTGGAGGGGATGAACCTTGAGGGCTACCGCGATGGCGGTCAGAAGAGGTAGCGGAGGAATGGGGCTGTCCCTGCGCCGTTCCGCCTAATCCGTGAAGGCGCAGGGGCCAACCGTACGACGGTGAGAGCCGTGAGAAGCCAACGCATCATCGCGGGCCCGAACAGGTTCGACCCTCGTCAGCCCAGCCCGCCCCCCTCGGCTTGACACCACCTTCCGGGACCGGATAAAGTCGAACGAGTCCCACGCAGCGGGCGCGCAGTGGGCACGCAGTGGGATGGACGCTCCAGTTCGTGAGGGAAGAGCGACCGGAGGATTACGACGTATGTTCGGCACGCTCGGGTTTTCGGAACTCATCATTATCCTGGTCATCATCCTGATCATCTTCGGGGCCGGCCGACTACCGCAAATCGGCGAGGGAGTGGGAAAGGCGTTAAAAGGGTTTAAGAAGGAGGTGCATGAAGCTCCGCCTCCTCCCGACCCTAACGCCGCCCCAGCGGATTCTGCTCAGGCCGCGACGGATTCAAGCGGGGCCGCTCCTCAGACTGGTACGGCTCCCTCTCCCGATGCAGCCGCCGCCGGAGCGCCTGCTCCAGGGACGACCGCCTCCAGGCCGGAAGGAGCGGTCCCCCAGCCGGGCCGCGGCTTGTCCGCTCCCTATCAACCCGGCCCCGAGATGACCCCCGGGACCACCGCCGCCATTGCCGCGGCCGGCGTCCGCCCTCAACAATATCAGCCGCCCCCACCGGCCAAACCACCGGGACAGACGATGTCCGGCCAGCCGGCGCCACCGGGCGCTCCGGCACCCCAGCAGGCGTATCCCGCCGCACCGTCCGCGGCCCGACCCAAGCCGGCACCCAAGCGGCCCTCGGCCATCGTCAACAAAGATGCCGTCGCCCGGGTGCAGGCGCAGCAGGCCGCCATGCGGACCAAGACCGCCCAAGGCGGGGCTCCCTCCCCGCAGGACATGCAGAGCTTGGGTGAAGGGCTCGGGGATGCGCTGCGTACCTTCAGGCAGGCGGTGGCCGACGTGCGCGACACGGTCGACCCTGAGATGCGGACGATCCAGGCCGAGATGGAAGCTGCTCAAAAGGAGTTGGAGCAGACCATGGAAGCTGCCAAAGACCTGCCTCAGGTCCAAGAAGATCCTCCCAAATCCTCCTGATCGGCCGACGCGTAGAGCGTTCTGGTCATCAACCTTGTCACGCGCGCCAGCGACTTGAACCTTGTGACGTGCTCTGCGCCCAAGCCTCCCGTGACGAATCGCCCCATGCCGCCTCACCATCTGACAGAATGGCCGGGAGCGCTGACAGAATGGGTGGCCGCGGCGATCATTTGGCTGGCGGGGCCGATCGTAGTTGCCTTCCTCGGCGGATGCGGGGACAGTTCGCCTCCTTCACAGCCGGACCGCGTCGTGCCTCGCTTGGTCGAACTCCTCCAGGATTCCGATCCCGAGGTACGGAGAACCGCGGCGGAATCTCTGGGCAAGATCGCCTCGCCCACGGCCACTGCGGCCCTGGTTCTGAGCCTGACCGATCCGGATCCCTTGGTTCGCCAATACAGCGCCTGGGCGTTGGGTAATGTGGGCGAGGACGCCCTGGACGAGGCGGCCATGCCGCTCCTAGCAAGATTGGAAGACCCCGAGGATGAGGTCAAGGCAGCTGCGGCCTTAGCGCTGGGGCAAATCGGCGGGACGCAGGTGGTGGTGGAATTACTCGCCGAGGCGCTTCGGCATCCCCATCCGGCCACGCGGCGGGGCGCGGCC
>JBFFYZ010000070.1:0-8012 GCA_041568895.1 Nitrospiraceae bacterium | reverse complement strand
TGTCCGTGTATTGTTACCGAGTGGCCTCGGTCGTGGGCCTTATCTCCCTGCACGTCTTCGAAACCCTGTCGCCCTTGGCCACCCGTTACGCCATTGACCTCGGGATGGCCTTTCAGATGACGAACATTCTGCGGGACCTGCGCTCCGATGCAGAACGAGGCCGGATCTATCTGCCGTTGGAGGACCTGGCTCGCTTCGGCTATCGGGAGTCGGATCTTCTCGCCCGGACGTACAATCCCAACTTCGTCGAGCTGCTCCGGTTCGAGTGCGGGCGAGCGCAGGGGTTTTATACTAGCGCCCGCCAATCTCTCGAGGCCCTGCCCCGGGCCGACCAGAGGGCCCTGACCGTTGCGGAGGCCTTTCGGGGGGTGTACTCACGGATTCTCCGGCGAATCGAACGGTCCAACTACCGGGTGTTCGGTCCCCGAATCACCATCCCCCGCGCGTACCGCGTCGCCATCGGAGTCGGGATCTGGCTCCGATCCCGACTCACCTGAAGATCCATGGGGGACATGCCTGGTCGCGTGCTCATTATCGGCGGAGGGCCTGCAGGGCTCACCGCCGCCTTTCGGTTGAGCGCCGCGGGGTACCCGGTCACGGTCCTGGACGAACGCAAGGAGGTCGGCGGCCGCCTGATCGACTCCCAGCCTGGACTATCGACAACCGCGGATACGATCCCGCCGGTTCTCTTAGGATGCCATCACGCCACGATGGGCCTGCTGACCTCCCTAAGGACCGGCAAAACTGCGGCGACAACGGCCACTCTTCGGAGCGTTCCGATCGAGATCCTGCCGTCCGACTCGGAACAGTCTTCTTCCAACGCCCAACCGAACCTGGCTCGGCCAAAGCGCCTGCCCCGCCCTTGGATACCGGGCCCCCTGCATGGGTTGGCGGGGCTCTTGTTATACCGAGGACTCTCCTTCAAGGATCGGTGGAGCATGGTGAACCTGATCGAACGGACTTGGGAGAAGGATCCCCCACTGCCCCTGGATTTGGACAGCCGGACGGGAGAGGAGTGGCTGGCTGAATGCGGCCAATCGGAACAGGCACGCAGGGAGCTCTGGACTCCCCTGGCCCGCTTCCTGTTGGGCGAGGACCTGACGGTGGTTTCTGCCGGCCTGTTCGTTGCGGGACTCACGCGGTGCTTTCTGTCCGCCCGTCATCATTCCAAGGCTCGACTCCCGGCCTCAGGCTGGCAGGACTTGCTGCTGGATCCGATCCGGCAGGCACTCGACGGGGCGGCGGTCACGATCCGGACCGATGCCGCCGTCGGTCACCTTCTGGTGGAGAACCAGGCCGTTTGCGGCGTCCAACTCAAAACCGGCGGCCGGCTCGAGTCCGACTGGGTGATCTCGACCGTTCCTTATCATCGCCTCACGGGGTTGCTCCCGGAACGAGTCCTCACCCACTATTCCTATTTTCAAAAACTCACCCACCTGCAGGACGCCCCGGCTCTGACTCTCCATCTGTGGCTGGATGACCCGGTCACAACACCCCGGCTGCTGCTCCTCGCCGGCCGGACCTTCCACTGGGTGGTGATCAAGACGGTCCCACGACAAGGCAGAACCCGCGGGCTGGCATCTCTGGTGGCGACCGGAGATGCTGCCTTGTTGAGCCGCTCCGACCGTGAGATAAAGGAAGCCGGTCTGGGGATCATCAAGGAGCTGCTCCCGGGGCCAGATCGTTCGGTGACAGATCACCAGATCGTTCGATCGTCCAGAGCCTTTCTCTCCCTCCGTCCCGGCACGGACGGCCTTCGCCCCCTGCAGCAGAGTCCCTTTGCCAACCTCTTCGTGGCCGGAGACTGGACCGATACCGGTCTCCCCGCTACCCTGGAGAGCGCCGTGCTAAGCGGGGAGCGCTGCGCGGAGGCCGTCATGAAACACACGCTGATGTAGGGGAGAATCCAATCGTGCGCCTCGCCTGGCTCACCGATATTCACCTCGACTTTCTGGATCGCGGCAAGCGCAGCGATTTTCTGGCTTCCCTCGGCGCGGTTGACGCCGACGCCCTCTTGGTCGGCGGCGACATCGGCGAGGCGCCGACGGTGGACGGGTTTCTCCGGCAGATTGCCGTGGCAGTTGGCCGGCCGGTGTTCTTCGTGCTCGGGAACCATGACTTCTACCGGGATGCGATCGCCCGAACCCGCGACCGCATGCGGGACCTGTGCCGGACCGTTCCGCACCTCGTCTATCTCTCCCAGGAGGCCGTAATCCCCTTAACCGAGAGCACCGCCCTGGTGGGCCATGACGGCTGGGGCGACGGGCGCTATGGAAACTTCGTGCAGTCGCCGATCCGCCTGAACGATCACCTGCTGATTGCCGAGCTGACCGGCCTCCCCTCTTCCACCCTCCTTGAACGGCTCAATCGGCTGGGTGACGAGGCAGCCAGCCACCTCAAGCGGGTGCTCCCCAACGCTCTGGCCTCGCACCCTCGGGTCCTCCTTCTGACACACGTTCCGCCCTTCCAGGCCGCATGCTGGTATCAAGGCCGCACGGCCGACGACGACTGGGCTCCGTTTTTCTCCTGCAAGGCGGTTGGAGACTTGCTGGTGGATCTCATGAGCCAGCGGCCGGATCGTCACATGACCGTGTTGTGCGGCCATACCCACAATTCCGGCAAAGCCGAGATTTTGAAAAATCTGGTAGTATGGACCGGCGGTGCCGAGTACGGCACCCCTGAGATTCAGCCATTGATAGAGGTCTGTTAGCGGCCGACGGGAGAAGGAGAGCACGATGTCCGACGCAGAAAAGACCGCCCCAGCCGGCAAAGAGATCGCAACCCTGGGGGGGGGCTGTTTCTGGTGCCTGGAGGGAGTTTATGACGAGATGAAAGGGGTGGAGTCAGTGGAGTCCGGCTACATGGGCGGACCCGGCGCGAACCCGACCTACGAGCAGGTCTGCAGCGGCCGGACCGGACATGCGGAAGTGGTCCGGCTTACATTCGATCCGAAGGTGACGTCCTTTCGGGAAATCCTGGAAGTGTTCTTTGTCATTCACGACCCCACCACCCTCAATCGGCAGGGCAACGACGTCGGCACGCAGTACCGTTCGGCCATCTTCTACCACTCGCCTGACCAGAAGGCGACCGCCGAGTCGGTGATCGCCGATCTGACGAAAGACAAGGTCTTCGACAATCCGATCGTCACCCAAGTCGTCCAGGCCACCCCCTTCTACATCGCGGAGGACTATCACCAGGACTATTTCGCCCTGAACCCAACCCAGCCCTACTGCGCCTACGTCGTCTCCCCCAAGGTGGCCAAATTCCGAAAACTGTTTGCGGAAAAACTCAAAAAGTGATGGGAGCTCTATGATTTTCTTTTCCTCTGGGTCGGGGCCGGCCACTCCCAGGGGGCAATAGGGTCAGAATCCGTCCAGAGGCCCCGCCTGGCTGCCCGGGCCAAGGCTTCCAGGTCCTCAAGCTGCCCCTCACGGTTGTTTTTCCTATCCCACCAGGCGAGCCCTTCTCTGAGTAATTCATGGCTGAGACGCCGTCCGTCCCCCAGAATCACCTCTCCCGGCGTCGTCTTTTGGTGATCCCCTCCCAGCACGGCTATGGTGATGATCTTCCCCATGAGCATGAACGAGGTGAATTGTCGAGCTTCCTTGCTGAAAGGTTGGCCAGGATTGGGGCAGGCGATCCCGTTGAGCCGGATGATTTTGGCCTGGCCCGCGTGAACGACTGTGATGAGGTCTCCGGCAATGACCTTCGTCACCTTGCCAGAAAATTGTTGGTGGGACAGTTGGGGAGGAATAATAGGGAACGTCTCGGAAGGACCAGTCCGTGTTTGGTCCGGAACGGTTCTGAGCATCTGCTCACGAGAGGAAAACCCCCTACCGATAAAGGGACCCTCGTGGCAGTGGTAGTCGGCTTTTTTCGAATCCGTGTGGCACCCGTAGCTATCGAGTCGGCCGGTGTGTGCCCAGATTTCAAAAGTAGGAGAAAATAACCCCACCGATACCAATACAGCTATGAGATAGACCCTGTGTGCCATGGCGCTCCTTACCGCGCTTGCCGAGCCCATCGCCATCCAATGGATCTTGGCGATCGGAGAAACACCGCGATCATGAACCCGCTCAAAGAAAGTGTATCAGACGATCAGGGCCAGGTTATTAAAGCTTTATAGAAAAGGAGTTACAGGGCCATTAGGATGTGATAAAAGGCGATTCGATTACGCCCGGTTTCCGGTTTTTCTGGACAGCCGCGCGTAGTTTGGTACACTGGCCGAAACTTTCAGGCCTCATCATTCATATTTATATATTTATGGCCCAATCACACGAGTCCCCAAGTTCTCCACGCCTGACGATCCTCATTGTGGACGACGATACCGCTATCACCACCCTCTACGGGACCTTTCTGCAAGAGAGGGGGTATACGGTGTTAAAGGCCCACGACCCGGTGGAGGCCCTGCAGATTTGCAAAATGCACCGGGGACCGATTCATTTCCTCCTCGTGGATATTGTCTTGACGAGCGGAAAACTGTCGCTCCGTTCGGATAATACCCAACGCCCTACCATGCAGGGGATTGCCCTCACCCGAAAGCTTCTCGCACTGCGCCCAGAACTTCAGGTCATCATGTGCTCGGGCCAGCCTGAAGAGGAACTGAACACCCTGAATGTCTTCAAAGAAAAATGGCCGTTTTTGAAAAAACCCTTCAGTTCACAGACCCTCATGCGAATGATCCAGCAAATTGTGGACCGCCAGAGGCCCAGCACAGGGTGATTCTTCGCCTGCTACCTTCCCTTCTATCCCTGTTTCCCCATTTTTAGTATTGGTTGGGCGATCCTGCGGCTTCTGCTAGGATAGACCCAGCCCTGACTACCGCCGGAGCATCGGCACGCGCTCACCCCTAGGGCGGGAGGTTCCCATGGGAGAGACGCCAGCCTATTGCAACGACTGCTACAGCAAGGCGGTCAAATCGCCGACCCCAGAGGACGCCCCCCTGATGGCCGCCGAACGAGCCGGGACGGTTCCCATGACCAGGCAGGGCCAGTGCAGCAAATGCGGCCAGGCCACGGTGGTCGTGTACTTCGAGGCCTGAAGAGACCGGCTCTTCTCCCTCCTGGACCGGCCTTGTTGCTCCGCTCCAAGCACTAGCCTCGCGGGTTTGTGCCACACCCCACCCCTGTGATAAAAATCGGTGGCTCATGATTGATTTGGTTGCCACGGGGAGGCCCGGGATCAATGACGCACAACCACGGAGGTGTTTGTGACAGGGTATGGGGTGACGATATGGGGCAGGAAGCCGGGAATGACCCTGCGGCTTGCGGCTTCCGGCTTGTTCATGGCCATCGTGCTGAGCTTGGGATGGCCGGATCTGGGAATGGCCCGCCGCGAGACCCTGACGGCCGACCAGAAGGCCCAACTCAAACGCGCGGAGCGGACCCTGGTCGAAGCGCTCGCCCTGACGGAACGGGGAAGCACGGATCCCGGCGGGATGGCCGGCATCGTGACGGCCCGGCTCAAAGACTTGGGCTATACCGTGGTCCGCGACCCTGAGCAGCCCCATGATGTGATTGTGAAGGTCAAGTGTGAAGAGTCCAAGGTGTGGGAAGGCACCACCCGATCCGGCGGTGACGCCGACGTGCCGGGCGCCGTGTCACGCCTTTGGAAAGGCCCCGCCTGCCAGGTCTCCTATCGGCTGGATGGCAAGACCATAGGCTGGCGACACGAAGTACGCACGGAGTTCCAGGATGCCCGGGAAGCCGCCCGCGCCGCGGGCGCGGACGATGCGGGCGCCTATGCCCTGGCCAAACTGACCGACCGCCTTCGGGAAGATCCGTTTCCCTTTCTCCTCGCTGCCGAGTGGGGCCAGGCAGACCGCCTGCTGCAGGTCTTGCGCGACCCTGAGATGAAGCCGGCGCAGAAAGTCACCGTAATCTCCCTCCTGGGCAACATGTTCGCCGTCGAGGCCATGCCGCAGTTGACCCATTCGCTAACGGACTCCGATCCCGCCGTCGCCAAGGCCGCGGCCGTGGCCATCGGGACCATCGGTCACAGGGACGGTGTTCCAGCCCTGTTAGCCCTCTTAAAAACCGGGTCACCCGATTTGCGCATGGCGGCGGTGAACGGGCTCGGGCGAATCGCGCCGCTCCACCCCGAGGCGGACATCGTTCCGGCATTGCTGGACGCGCTGCCGGGAGCAGCCGTTACCGTCCAAACGGAAATCGTTCGCGCCCTGGCCAAGACGCAGGACCGCCGCACCAGGGAGCCCTTGCAGGAGTTTAACCGCCGGATGCGGACCCTGAGCGGCCCCGAGGTCACCCCGCAGGTCGTAGAACTGCGGAGGGCCCTTGGCATCGCCCTCGACCAATTCGACGGCGCCCACAGCAACGAATAAGTTCGGCCGGAACCCGTGCGCCGTCCATCGCCCCCTCTCATCCTCTTTTTTATACGAAATCTCGGGTGAAAGGGATGGGCACGGAGGGTCTCGCCATAGCGGGAGCAAGAAATCAGTAGCCCGCATGCTGCCGAATGCGACGGCATGCGACCGCAGGGAGCGTTTCAGAGGAGTATATGGCCAACAGTAAGACCTCAATGGCTACATGACATCTATGCATTATGGCGGACCCGGAGCTGCCCGCCCTTCGTCACCCCATCCACTTCTTTAGAAGATTCAACGGGTGGGACGAATGTGCGCCGAGGTGGGCGGCATAGCGGGAAATTGCCTGGCGGTGGTAAGAAAAGCTGCCGCGAGCCGTTCTGATGGTCAGATAAGGCGAGCGGCCAAAAGCACCAACCGCATCCGCTGCCCCACACCATCGCATTATGCCGACACCGAGCGCGTGCATCGTCCGTCACCCGTTTCCAATTTTCTCCGTTGACTTCTTCCCTTCCCCCGCCTAAGATTTCCTCCTGTCATCGATCCATCGGCGTCCAACTCTCTCCATGACCCTCAACGAACTCACTTCTTTTCTCCACGACTGTCAGCGGTGCAAACTCGCCAAGCTCGGGCGCACCCAGGTCGTCTTCGGCGTCGGCAACCCCAACGCGGAAATCATGTTCGTCGGTGAAGGACCCGGCTTCTACGAGGACCGGCAGGGCGAGCCTTTTGTCGGCGCCGCCGGAAAACTGCTCAACGAACTGCTCACCTCCGCCGGGCTGTCCCGCTCGCAGGTCTACATCGCGAACGTCATCAAATGCCGGCCCCCCAACAACCGCGATCCCGAGCCCGACGAGGTCGAAACCTGCAAACCCTTTCTCATGCAGCAGATCGAGCTGATCAACCCCAAGGTCATCTGCACGCTGGGGAACTGGGCCACACAGACAATCCTGGGCCGGAAGGTCGGCATCACCAAGGTCCGTGGCCAGGTCATCAAACACGAAAATGTCACCATCTTCCCGCTCCTCCACCCTGCTGCCGCTTTACACCAGGGGAACCTCCGCCAGCCCCTCATCGAGGACTTCCAAAAACTTAAAGCGTTTCTTGAGCAATTAAACAAGACGCCTTCTCCAGGAGCGGCAATCGCTGCCCAGGCCGATTCCTCCCCTGCTGCCCCCATCCAACGCCAAATGGACCTCTTCGGGTAAGGTACTCCTGAATGCGGGTCTGCCCGCCTACAATTGCAGAGACATCACCACCCAGGGAAGCCGTCCGCTGGACCCTCGCCTGCGCGGTGCGCTACCGCATCCCGGAACCGACGCGTCTCGCGAATATCCTCGCTGAGCAGGCGAAGCGGGAAAAGATTGGACTGGTGAGAAGCTAAAAGAGCCCGCAGGGTTTTTCGCTGGGGTGCAGGAGCGTGGGCCGCTGGCAGAACCCACGCCAGGGGGCCTGATCCCAGGACCAGTTCAGGAGCGCGTACTCGGTGTGCATGATGTGTTCCCCGATCTGGCGGGCGAGGCCGCCGACACGCAGGGTGAAGCCCTTGGGCAGCACGAAATCTTTGAGCAAGCCGTACTCGGTGAAGTTGCCTGCGAAATAGGTCGGATCGCCGTTCGCCGTGACGAATTGCTCCCCGCGCCAGAACTTGACGTAGGGCCGCCAGCCGTCGAGATCAACCCCGCCCTCC
>JBFFYZ010000069.1:0-8049 GCA_041568895.1 Nitrospiraceae bacterium | reverse complement strand
GAACAGCCGTGCGGCATTGATGCCGAAGATCTTGGCCTTGTCCTCCCGGGTCAGGGGACGATAGCCGTGCCGCTCAACGAGCCGGTCCGGAATCTGGAACCGCCGGAAGGCCTCGATCTGCCACTGGGGGGTGCCGTACCAGATCGAATCGGTGCCCCACACTACATGGTCTATCCCGAATGCCCGGATTATCTCTCCGAGCAGGTGTGCACAAATTTCAGGACGGGTGATCACGAGCTGCCCGAAGGTGGACCCAAGTTCCATGTAGATGTTTTGAATGTCCGGCTCTGCCTGCTTCATCCGGCAAAACTCGCTGGTCCAGGGAATTTCCCCGGTCCCGGCAAACACCTCCTCGATCCTTGCGGCCCCGAGGAACCCGGAATGGTAGACGAGAAACTGGATGTCCGGGAAATCCTTGGCGGCTTTGAGGAGGTCGCGCGGATGGTTGTAGTCGGCGACCGGTCCCAGCGGAAGGCCCTTGTGGGTGCAGATCCGCGGAACGCCCAATTTCCGGGCCTTCTCCAACATGGGATAGGCCACCTTCTCATCATCCATCCACCAGCCATGTTCCACCCCCTTCGGGGGCGACCCGGTATAGCATTTCCAGGCATCCACCTTTAACGTTTCAGCCTGCAGGTCCATGAAATCCAAGTCGGCTTGGCCGAGCTGGGGCGTCACGAGCCCGTGTGCCAGCATGCGTTGCGAGGCCGTGATCCCGTTGATCTCGTCCCGGATGTGCGCCATTTCTTTGGGAGGAACGACCGCTTCCTGCGGATAGGGACCGGGCGGCGTGCTGATGAGCGCCAGGGCGGTGTCGCTGTCCAAAAAGACTTCCTTGATGTAGTTTTCCCAACTCAAGTCGGCCAGCGTCTTGGTGTCGCCCGCCAGGGTGGGATTCACTCCCATATCCCGTGCCCGCCGGCGAAGTCCCAGGAGAGCCTGCTTTGACACAGCCCCCTTCCGCAAGGATTCGGCATCGTGGGGATCATATCCGACACTGACATAGTGGGTCTGGACATCAAAAATGAAAAAAGGCTCGCCCTTCCGTTCGGCGAATGCCGCCGCCTCCGCCATCTCCACGTCCAGGACGTCGAAGAACCGCCCGAAGACCGCGTTCATCGCCAGCAGGGCCGCGGCCATCCCGCCCGTCGTTTTCAAAAAGTCGCGGCGGCTCACGCCCGTGCTTCGGGCAACGCGCTCGCCTATCGCCTCGATCAACCGCTCTACCCGGGCCTGGGCCGCGGTTTGGGGCACCGGTAGGAATTCGTCATTGGAGACGATCCGGGTGGGAATGGGAGAGCGTGAAACGGTTCCTTGCTTCAGGCGCTTCATGCCTGCCCTCTCTGTCTTGCCATCACTGTCATCCGGAGCGTGACGGTGAACGGGATGGGACCCGTCTTGGCCGATCCTGAGCTCCCTACCAAGTTATTAATTCTGGGAGCCCAGCACCGGATCTGTCAAGCCGCCCGTGCCGGAGTTCCGGTCTGCCGGGGTTTCCCTTTACGGGCCTACGTATTAGGTCCTGAATTGACAAACTCCGAAGGGAGCGCGCATGCTGAAGGCCGTTTCACCCGGGGGGTAGTATGGCACCGGGATGACCCGACGAACAACTTCGGGTCCGTTTCAGGTTCGGGCTCCTCCAACCCTGCCTTCTCAGGCGGTTTGTGCCTGGGAAGGCATTTTTTTACCTATAAGGAGGACGTGCCATGAAACCTACCTTTACAGCCATCCTGGTTCTGATCACCATCGGGGTCGTGGCTTCCTTGGCCTTCGGACAGATGTTGCCTCCCAAACATCCAGGCTATCCGATGGATAAAGCAGTCTCTCCCGTGACCGGACAGCCTCTTGCGAATGATCCCGGACAGGCAAACGCAATTGGGGAGAAGGCATTAACCGAAGCAGCGGGCTTCGATGATGCCCGCAGCGTGCAGGATCTCTCGGATCCGAATAATGAGAGACTTCTCAAGTCAATAGGTGCAGGCCTACTCCCGAAGGTCGAGGGGCCTGATTTCCGAATTGAACCGCCGGTGAAGGAAGGCACGCGGATGAAGTGACCGCGAAAAAATGGGGAGGCCCCTTTGTCGAAGCCTCCCCATGCCCTTACAAGCAGCCTGAAGACTATCGAGGTACGAACTACGGACGCGGCCGGTGGGGTCGGCGTCCATCACGCGGCCGTTGGTGATCCGGCTTGACTTGGGGGCTCAGGCCGCGCTCCCGGCGAAATTGGCGACGCTCTTCCGGGCTCATGTTTCGCCACCGCTCCCGCAATTCCTGCCGCTGTTCCGGAGGCAGATCGCGGAACCGCTGCCGGGCCCGTTGCACGGCCTCGCGCTCTTCCGCGGGCATTTGACGGAAGCGCTGAAACCGCTGCCGGATTCGCTCCCGCTGTTCCGGAGGCAGATTGCGCCACCGCTGAAACTTTTCCCTGGCTTCCCGACGCTCCTCGGGATTCATGCTGGACCACCGTGCGGCACCCCGGCGCAGCCGCTCCTGTTTGCCCGGCTCGAGTTGATTCCAGGACTCGGCGAAGGGTTTGAGGACCGCTTGCTCCTGGGGCGTGAGCCCATCCCACGGGACCCCAGAGGGATCCGACTGCGCCCAGGCCGGAAGGGCAACGGAGACCACCAGCAGAACCAGCCAACTGCCTATGGTCAGTCGATTACTCATGGCGCGTGGTGCCTCGCTTCGGGGCGGGCTGGGAGGGCTGACCTTTGTTGGACTGTTCCCGATGCTCCCTGCCCGCATTTCCTGAATTCCGATCAGGACTGCCATGTGAGGTCTCATGAGGCTCAAGCTGGTCCAGGTCGTCCACATCAAACGGATCGACCGCCTTCCCGTCCTCGGTCTCCCAACTCCCCAGATACTCCAAGAATTCCAGGTCCGGGGCCGGTCCCCCTTCCGGCGGCGAGGCCTCGGCCAACGGGACCAGCAGCAGCAGCCCTATCACCAGCCATTTCAAGTCCGCCGCCCTCACCCGGCCGCACCGGTCTCCGCCAACCAGCCATAGAATTCCAGATCGTCATAGAACTCCAAATTCTCAGAAGAGGTCAGCAAGTCCAGATCTTCCAGGGCCGGTCCAGGCATGGGTCCGGCCGGTTGGAGCATCCAAAGGGCAGCCACCAATACCATCGCCGCCGCGGTGGCAAAGCCCCCCGCCCAGACCAGGCGAAACCCCGGTCTCGCCTTCGACTCTAACGCCGTCCGGCGGGCCTGCTGCAGTCGAGTCGCGAGGTGAGGCTCCAAGTTTCGGACGCTGGAGTCCAGCGCCTCCTTGGCCTTGGCGAGAAAGGCCGGATCTTGATCGGAATGCATGGTCATGGCCAGAACCCCTGGAGTCGTTCTCGCAGCGTATGAACGGCACGCGAGTAGTGAGTCTTCACGCTTCCCTCCGAACAGCCCATGGCCCTGGCGGTCTCGGCGACGTCGAGCTCCTCCCAGACGCGCAACAGAAAGGCCTGCTGCTGCCGAAGCGGCAGGTGGCGCAACGCCCCTTCCAGTGCCTTCCCCAGACGGCGCTCGTCCACCTCCCGGGCGGGATCGGGACTGTTCGAGTCGGGGATTTGTTCGAGAGGGTCTTCCTGGTCACCGGCAGGGTCCTGAGCGGGACTCCCGAACCAGCCCAGCCATCGTTTACGAACATTGGTGCGGCGGTACCAGTCCCGAATGCGACTCTGAAGAATTCGATGAAACAAGGGGCCCCATTCCGCCTCGTCACGGGTACGATACCGCTGAACGAGCTTGTGCATCGCATCCTGGACCACATCGAGAGCTTCATCCGGATCACCGATCGCGATCTGAGCCATGCGAAAGGCGCGTCGCTCAACCCCGGCCAGGAACCGGTCCAATGCCTGCGTCTGATCCAGGATGCGGTCCCTCCCATGAATCGAAGGCCGAGGCGTGCAGGGAATGGAGCCGGGCGCGGCCAGCGCCCGGCCCCTGATCCCTTAGCGCCCACCACCACGGCGGCCGGACCTTCGGTCCATGCGCTTGTCCACCCGGTCACCTTTACGGTCCTGCCTGTTCTCAATCCGGTCACCCCTGCGGTCCATGCGGTTCTCGATCCGGTCGCCCTTGCGATCCATGCGGTTCTCAATCCGGTCGCCCTTGCGGTCTAACCGGTTCTCGATCCGATCGCCTTTCCGATCGAGCCGTTCGGCCAGGCCTTCTTTGCCGGCCGCGCGAGCCCGATCCGACTTTTCATCGAGACGCTCGTTGATGGCGTCTCCCCGCCGATCCAACCGCTCATTCGCGGCGTCTCCTCGGCGGTCCAACCGCTCATTGATCCGGTCGCCTCGCCGGTCTAACCGCTCATTGATCCGATCCCCACGGCGGTCGAGTCGCTCATTGATCCGGTCCCCACGGTCCATTCCAGGTTGCTCACTTTGGACTCCCGGATCCGAGCCACTGTCCTGGGCCAGGACCGGCGTGGCGCTCAACGCCACGATCATGACAGCCATTCCCCACAGCTTGGTATGCATTGGCGGCTCCTCCTGTTTGGTTAGCGGGGGATGATCCCCTTGGTAAGCATAACGCAGGACCTTCAGGATGGTTGACAGGGAAGCCGCATGGAGAAAAGCCTTTTAAATTCCACCAGTTTAAACCAATAACTGCGCCCCAATAGTTCGGCGCCCCCTGGTTTAGGTACCCCGGGAAGGCTTCAGGCTGGCGAAACGGGCCTCTTGCGCCCGCCAGACCGCCCGCGCCTCTCCAACGTCCACCAGGGCAAATCGCAAGCAATCTCCCGGAATAAGCTGGGCCGCGAGGGGCACATCGACGGAGATCACGACCCCCACCTTGGGGTAGCCTCCGGTGGTTTGATGGTCGGCCATCAAGAGAATGGGTTGCCGGTTCGCCGGCACCTGAATGGCTCCGAATGGCGTCGCGTCCGAAACGATCTCGGCGAGCCCGGCATGGATCAAAGGTGGGCCCTGCAACCGAAAGCCCATTCGATCCGATTGTGGAGTAACCGTATAAGACCCTCCCGTCAGGGCCTCCAGAGCCTCAGGCAAAAAAAAGTCGGCCTGAGGACCGGGGACGACCCGCACCATCGGCTCCCTTTGGTAGAGAGGCCTCGCTTCCTGAGGAACCGATCGACCGGCGACAGAAAAAGCTTTGCTTGCCGGTCTGCCGCCCCGAAGCACGTCCCCCTGCACCAAGGCCCGGCCCATCAGCCCACCCGTTCTGCTTCGAAGGTGGGTGGACCGGCTTCCCAGCACCAGCGGCACGTTGAGTCCGCCGGCCACCGCCAGGTAGGCTCGCGCGCCGGCACGCCGTTGGCCAAAGGTCAGGGTCGAGCCTTTGGCGACTCTGGTCGCTTCCCAAAGGGTGATCGGCGTTCCATCCAAAGAAGCCGAGAGGTCGGCGCCGGTCAGGGCGATGACGGCCTCCCGCTCGAACAGCAACGCGGGACCCGAAAGGGTGATTTCCAGCCCCGCTGCCTGATCGGCGTTCCCGACCAGGCGATTCGCCAACCGGAGCGCGGGACGGTCCATGGCGCCGCTGAGCGGGAGGCCAAACCGTTGATACCCCACCCGGCCGAGGTCCTGGACGGTCGTCAGCAAGCCGGGACGGACGACCCCGATTCGCGCCGCCCCCAGCCTAGCCATTCCCGCCGGCCGCCTCAGCACGGACGACCACCCCGGCTCCGTCCAACGCCCGGCGAATCAATGTGACCAAATGATCGGCTCCAGGCGTATCGCCATGGACACAAATCGTCTGTGGCCGGAGCGTGAGGTCCCGCCCGTCACCACTCTGCACCTTGCCTTCCTGAACCAGGCGAAGCACCCGGGCGACCACCACCTGTTGATCCGTGATCACCGCGCCGGGACGGTCCCGCGGCACGAGCGTGCCATCGGCCTGATAGGCTCGATCGGCAAAAGCCTCTGCGGCGCACGCCATCCCCCGTTCTTGCGCGGCGCGGATCAAGTGGGAATCCGCGAGGCCGAACAGAACCAACCGGCGGTCCACGGCCGCCACACCTCGGGCGATCGCCCGGGCCAGATCCCAATCCTTGGCTGCCTGATTGTAGAGGGCGCCGTGCGGCTTCACGTGCCGGAGCTGGGATCCTACTAGGGCCGCCACGCCCGCCAGCGCGGCGATTTGGTTGACGATCAGCGTTTCCACCTCCTTCGCGGTCGCCGGGATCTCCCGACGCCCCCCTCCCTCGGGATCGGGAAACCCCGGATGGGCGCCCACCGCCACTCCGCGTCCATGGGCCAGGCGGACCAGACGCCACATGAGGTCCGGACTCCCGGCGTGCACCCCGCAGGCGATACTGACGGAGGTCACCTGGTCCAGGATCCGCTCCTCCATGGCCAGTTGAGCCGGGTCGGAGGATTCGCCCACGTCGCAATTAAGATCGATGCCCATCATTTTAAAAACCGGCAACTGGCAATAGACGATGGGCTATAGGGGCCGTCCGAAGGCGGCAGGCAACGGTCGCGAGGCGTCAGGCAATCGGAGCCGGGCGACGAAGAAAAAAGCCTTGTTGTTTTTCCCATAGCCTCAGAATTTTTCCTATTGCCCATAGCCTATAGCCCATGGCCTATTTCCATTTCGTTGCGAGTCTTTCAAGGTCGGCTTGGCTTATTGAATGAAATCTGACGCGATCTCCCGGTTGAAGCAGGAAGGGCTTGGCCCGCGTCGGATCATAGAGGCGCGCCGGGGTGCGTCCGATTAGGCGCCACCCGCCGGGACACTCCTGCGGGTAAATCCCCGTCTGAAACCCCGCGATGCCGACAGACCCCGCCGGCACATGGCTTCGCGGTTCCGCCAGCCGCGGCGCGGCGATCGCCTCCGGAACCTGCCCCAAATACGGAAACCCCGGACTGAACCCCAGCATATAAACCCGATACTCCACCGACGTGTGGAGCGCAACCACTTGTGGCGGAGAGAGACCGGCGGCGATGGCAAGGTCCTCGAGATCCGGTCCATAGTCTCCTCCATAGGCGACGGGGATCGTCACCACGTGCCGCTTTCGACTGGTCGATCGCGGGAGGGTCCTCGCCAGATCCAGCAAACGCCGGTCCAGGGACTCGAACTTGACTGAACCGGGATCAACGTACACCGTCGCGGAGCGGTAGGTGGGAACGATGTCCCGAAGGCCGGTCCATCGCCTGGCTTCCAGGGCACGGGTAAAGGCCAGGACCTGGTCATGGATGGCGGGCGCGATCTGGTGGCCGAACTCCACGGTGAATCCGGCGTCGCCGAGCGGAAGAATTCGGGGATACTTTTGGGAATGGTGTTTGGTCAAGTGAACAAGGGCGCAGGGGGAATGGGTAATGTTCAATGGTTAATGGTAAATGGTTAGAAGACTAAAATAAAGGAGATTCTGTCTCGGGTTTTCTCCCACCCCATCACCCATTCACCATAAGCCATTTTTTACTGGATAAAGTAGCGGGATGCCAGCAAACCGGCGAAGAGATACACCAGCCAATGCGCATCCTGCAGTCGTCCGGTGACAAGCTTCAGAACGGAGTATGACATCAGGCCAAAGGCGATTCCTTCGGTGATGCTCAGGGTCAGCGGCATCAGCAGGATCGTCAAGAACGCGGGAATGCTCTCGGTGGGATCGGACCAGGGGACCGCCCGGACCCCGCGCAGCATGAAACTCCCCACCAAGACCAGCGCGGGCGCAATCACCGGATACAAGTGCACCCCCTCGGGCGTCACGTACCCCCCGCCGACCATGTGCGCAAGCGGGGCAAAAAACAGCGCCAGCAGAAAGAGCCCGGTGGTAGCCATATTGGCCAGCCCCGTTCGCCCCCCGGCCGCCACTCCTGTGGCGCTTTCGATATAACTCGTGATGGTGGAGGTCCCCAGCAACGCACCAGCCGAGATTCCCGCTGCGTCCGACGCCAGGGCCTTTTCCGCTCGCGGCAGCCGGCCGTCTTTGAGAAAGCCTGCTTGATCGCTCACGCCGACCAGGGTCCCGATTGTGTCGAAGAGCGCCAAAAAGAAAAAAATGAGGACCACGGTGAGGCCCCCGGTCGAGAGGAGCCCGCTCAGGTCCAACTTCAGCAGGGTCGGAGCCAACGAGGGGGGCGCACT
>JBFFYZ010000068.1:0-8065 GCA_041568895.1 Nitrospiraceae bacterium | reverse complement strand
GAGGAACTCCACGGGACACTGGCCTCTCCCGCGAACCCAACGACCTAAATCCGAACTCAATCGTCCAACCAACATCCCGAGGGGCGGTCTTTACCGGCCCTGAGGCCGCTCTTTCACTCCTTCACGATCGAAAGACCTCCAGAAAAGTGGCGTACTCCGGCGGCAGATTCCCGGTCCGGCCGTCGCGCACGAGCCCCACGATGATTCCCCGATGCTTCTGAGCCAGTCCGGACTCGACGAAGATCCGCCCGAACAGCGGCCAGTGCCGGGCGGGATTCCCGGCGAGTCGGGTGCGTTCGTCCGGGCTCATGGCCATGAGCGTGCTGGTCAGGTGAGTCAGCGCCTTTTCCACTGAATGATAGGGCGGGGCAAGTTGAAGGCGGGCATAAAAGGTTTCCAGATGATGGCGAAACGCCTGACGCAGAGTCTGCACGGCTTCCGATGCTTCCCTCTGCTCCTGCCCTCCTTCATCCGTCATATCGAGTCCGATCCCCTCAACCCTGTCTCAAACCTGCCTTATCCCCTGGTTCCGCCAGGCACGATATCGCAGGAGGAAGAACGTAAGCAAGGTCACTTGGCTTAACCCTGGGGCAGGGTTATACTCCCATACGTACCACCGGTGCAGTCGCCGACCCTGGCGGCCTTCCCACGCTACGTGCGGACCACCAAGGCCCGCAAGCCGCGCCAAGAGAGAGCTATGGCCCCGCCGAATCAACCGAACTCTTTTCTTCGCCGCTACATCACCCTCATCGTGCGTTACCGGGTGGCGGTCATCCTCGTCGCCTTAGCCCTCTCCCTGTTCTTTGTCAGCCGGATTGGGAACCTCCGGGTCATCGTGAATCCGGACCACAATTTGCCCCAAACCCATCCTTACGTGGTGGCGACCAACGACATCGAGCGCATCTTCGGTGGGCGGAATCTGGTGGTCATCGGGGTCGAAAGCGTCACCGGCGATATCTTTCAGCCGGCGATCCTGGGCAAGCTGGTGCGGATCACCGATGGGGTACTGGGGATCCCCGGCGTCATCCGAAGCAACGTGATTAGTATCGCCGCCCGAAAAGCCAAAGACATCGTGGGCACCGAGGAAGGCATGGTGGTCCGGCAGCTGCTGGAGACCATGCCCGAGACGCCGGAGGAGATCAACGCCCTCAGGCAAGCCGTCTTTGCCAATCCCATCTACGTGAATTCCATCGTGTCCGGGGACAGCCGGATGGCGGTGGTGATCGCCGATTTCAAGTTCGGGCCCGATCTGCAGGGCTATCGCGCCATCAAGGAGCGCGTGGAAGCGGTGGTGGCCCCCGAGCGCGACGAGGAGGTGCGGATCTATCTCGGCGGCATCTCGGTCAATCTGGCCTGGTTGGAGATTTATTCGCAGCGGATGCAGTATTTGTTTTTTGTCGCCCTGGCCATCATCATGGCCGTGCTCTACTTCTCGTTCCGGTCGTTCCAGGGCATGCTGGTCCCGGTGGTCACGGCGGTCCTGAGCGTGATCTGGGGGCTCGGGCTCATGGGCGCCCTCTCCATTCCCATGGATACCTTCAATGCCACCACGCCCATCCTGATCATGGCGGTGGCGGCCGGCCATTCGGTCCAGATCTTGAAGCGGTACTACGAGGAATACGGCCGGCTCCATGACAGTCCCGCCGCGGTGGTGGAATCCCTGACCAAGATCGGTCCGGTCATGCTGACGGCCGGGTCCATCGCGGTGGTGAGTTTCCTGGCCCTGACCGCCTTCCCCACGCTGACGATCCGGATCTTCGGGGTGTTCACCGCCGCCGGCATTCTGTCCGCGATGATCCTTGAGATGACCTTTATTCCCGCGTTCCGGTCCCTCATCCCTGCGCCCAAGCGCTATGAGGTGGAGCGAGAGCGCTTGCGGGATTGGCTGGACCGGTTCACGGAGGCCCTGGCGAATACGATTCTCGGGCGCCGTTGGCTGCGCATCTTCGGGACCTTGGGGGTCATCGTGACCCTCCTGCTCGTCGGCCTGGCTCTTCTCGTCGTGGACAACAGCCTGAAAGGGGAGTTCTCACCCAGCAGTCAGGTCCGCCTGGACGACCGGGTGCTGAACGCCCGGATGGGCGGGACCAACACCATTTACCTGCTGGTCCAAGGACCGGAACCCGACTCGATCAAAAACCCGGAAGCGCTCAAGGCGCTGGAGGCGACCCAGCGCTATTTGGAGGACCGATACGCGCTGGTGGGTAAGACCCAGTCGCTGGCCGACTTTCTCAAACAGATGAACAAGGCCATGCACGCGGATGACCCCGCCTTCAATCGTCTCCCTGAGCGGCGCGACCTGATTGCCCAGTACCTGCTGCTCTACTCCATGTCCGGCGACCCGGGGGACTTCGACACCTACGTGGACTACGACTACCAAGCGGCGGTGCTCTGGGCGTACCTCAAGACGGACAGCACCGCCTACATCGAATCGGTGATCCAGGACCTCCGCCCGTTCGTCGCGCGGGAGTTTCCGCCCGGCTATCGGGTCAGCATCGGAGGCGGCATGGCCCAGGGCGTGGCGTTGAATGAAGTCATGGTCGAGGGGAAGCTGCTCAACATCGGGGCGCTGGCCGGGAGCATCTACCTGATCTCGTCCCTGGTGCTGCGGTCTCCCCTGGCCGGCCTGTTCGTGCTGCTTCCGTTGACCCTGGCGGTCCTGGCGAATTTCGGCGTCATGGGACTACTCGGCATCCGGTTGGACATCGGCACCTCGGCAACCTCCGCCATGGCCGTCGGCATCGGGGCGGACTACGCCATTTACATGATCTACCGCCTGCGTGAGGAAGTGCGTCGGCTAGGCGACCCCGACAAAGCCTTGCGGACCGCGCTGGCCACGGCGGGCAAGGCCGTCACGTATGTCGCCATGGCCGTGGGGCTCGGGTATTCCATCCTCCTCGTTACGGGGTTCATGCTCCACGTCCGCCTGGGATTTTTGGTCGCCACCGCCATGACGGTGAGCTGCCTGTCGGCCATCGCGCTGTTGACCACGTTACTGTATGTCGCTCGACCTCGGTTCGTGTTCGGCAACCACGGCGCGCTGGTGGAGGAGCCGATCTCAGGCCGCCCTTCCCCGACCGCGCCGGCTTGAGGGCTGTCCTGCCGGAGGGGAATGCATGACAATAAAGGAGAATGTCGTGACACGCACGATGAGCGTCATGTTAACGGGCCTGGTGGCCTGCGGTGCCCCTTTCTCAACATTGGAAGCCGCAGACCTCTCGGCCCGGGATATTGCGGAGAAAAATTTTTTCGTCACGAAACTGGACCATCTCATCAACGAAAGTACGATGACCCTGACCAACGACAAGGGGCAGCAGCGGGTTCGGAAGACGGTCGGATATTCGGTTCTCCAGTCCAACGGCATCGACAGCACGATCATGATCCGGTTTCTGTTTCCCGGTGATGTGGAGGGCACGGGCTACCTGCAGATCCAGCATCATGACGGGGACGACGACATGTGGATCTACCTCCCCGCGCTGAAGAAGGTCCGCCGGCTGGTCGCGAACAACAAGAAGGACAGCTTCGTCGGCTCCGACTTTTCGTACGGCGACATCCTGCTTCCGGTCGTGGATACCTACCGGCACACCCTCGTCAGGACGGAGATTCTCGAAGACGAGGACTGTTACGTGATCGAGTCCGTGCCCGCCGATGAACACATCAAAAAGGACTACGGCTACTCGAAAAAGATCGCCTGGATCCGGAAGAGCAATTTCATGGAAAAGAAAGTCGAGTATTTCGATCCGAACGGCCGGCCCCTCAAGACCCAGGTGGTTCCCGAGGTCAAGGAGCTGGATCCGAAGAAACACAAGTGGTGGGCGACCCGTCGGGAGATCGTCAACCACCAAACCGGACACCGGACGACCCTGGTATTCGACTCCTTGAATGCGGAGCAGGACATTCGCGAGGACTTCTTTACCACCCGGTACTTGCAGCGAGAAAAATGACCGGCCTCCTCTTGGCGGCCGTCGGCCTCTGGCTCCTGATGGACGCGGGAATCCAGGCTGCCCCGGCTTGGGCCGCCGATGGGACTTCAGCCGGGGAACTCCCCGAGCCGACCCACCCCCCGGCCCCCGCCTGGCAAGCCTGGCTGGAGACCGTGAGCCCCGGCGGCCACATCCGGTTCGACTACTATTCCGCCTCCAAACGCCTGGACAACAACCACAGCCTGCCCGGCCTGACCTTTCAGCCCAAGGCGCTCCCGAAATTCGGCTCCTGGGGGGACGGAAAAATAGAGGGCCGGATTCAAAATGAAGACCTCGGAGACCGGCAGAATTTCCAAGGCCGGCTGCTGGAAGCCTACGCCAACCTGTACTTCCGCTCGGTGGATGTCCGGCTCGGCAAGCAAATCATCACCTGGGGCCGGGCCGATGCCCTGAACCCCACGGACAACCTCACCCCGAAAGACTTCACCCTGCTTTCCGCCAAGGACGAGGAGGAACGGCGGATCGGCTCCACGGCCGTCAAAGTCAATTATTACCGGGACCTCTTCACGCTGTCCCTCATCTGGCTGCCCCTGTTCAATCCCAGTACCATTCCCCTGTCGGCGCCTCCGGGATTCCTGCTCCGGGAGGAAAAGCGGGACGAGGGCCATCCTACCGATTACGGGTTCGCGGCCAAATTGGATCGCACGGGAGGCGACATTGATTGGTCGGTCAGCTATTATTACGGGCTGGACGTCCTGCCCACGGGCCGGTCCGTCAGCGCCACAGAGACGGTGCTCCAACACAACCGGCTGCACGTCTTCGGCGCGGACTTCGCTCGTCCCATCGGACGGTACGGAGTCCGAGGCGAGGCGGCCTACGTGATCACCCAGGACCAACGCGGCACCACCCCGTTCATCAAAAACCCGTACTTCTTTTACGTGTTGGGGGCGGACCGGGACATTACCGAGGACCTGAACGTGAACCTTCAGTTTTACCAGCGGATCATCGTGAACTTCGAAGATCCCTTCAAGGTCCAGGACCCGGCTGCGCGTGCTACAGCAGTCTTGAACGCCATCTTCAACCAGCAACAGGACCGGGTGCAGGAAGGGATCACGGGGCGAATCAAGGCCACCTGGTGGAACAAAACCTTGGAGGGGGAACTCCTCGGAGTCTTCAACGCCAACCGCACGGATTTCTTCCTCCGCCCCTCCCTGGCCTACGCGTTCACGGATGTCTGGAAGGGGTTCATCGGAGCGGATATCTTCAACGGCCGCAAGGATTCTTTCTTCGGCCGGCTCCAGAACAACACCGCCCTGTTCGTCGAGGTTCGCGCGACGTTTTGAGTCCCTCGCACACAAGGAGAAAGCCCATGATGCGCCGTCCGTGGTTGATGCTGCTGATGGTTATTCTGACGTGGAGCCCGGTCGGGGCCGACCCAGGGCAAGGGTCCTCGCCGGAGGCCGTCGCCGCCAGGCTGACGATTCTGCTGTCCAACGATGACGGGATCGACGCGCCGGGACTGCTCGCGCTCTACGAGGCCTTCTCGCCGATCGCCACGGTCGTCGTGGCGGCTCCGGCCGCCGAAGAGTCGGGGACGAGCCATAGCCTGACCTACCGGGAGCCCATCCTGGTGTTTCCGCATCGCCACCAGGACGGCACCACGTGGCACGCCATCAAGGCCAGGCCGGCGACCTGTGTCCGCCTGGGGCTCAAGTCTCTCCTGGATCGTCCGCCGGATCTGGTCCTGTCGGGCATCAACCGCGGCGACAACCTCGGCACCATCACCTGGTTTTCGGGCACGGTGGGGGCCGCCAGGGAAGCGGCCTTGTGGGGCCTCCCGGCCATCGCGGTGTCCATGACCGGGAATGATCTGCAGGATTATCGCGCCGCGGCGGCGTTCACCAAGCGGTTGGTTCAGCAGGCGCGGGAGGCGGGAGGGCTCCGGCCCGGCCTTCTGTTGAACGTCAACGTGCCGGCCGGCGCCGCCGCCGGAACCAACGGCGTTCGGGTGACGCGGCTCAGCGCGCGCCAGCCGGACGCGGGCTATGAACGGCGCCTCTCGCCCTCCGGCAAACTGTATTTCTGGAGCACCTTGAAGCCGCTGACCAAGGACGAAGAGGGCACCGACGTGCAGGCCCATGCGCAGGGCTACATTACGGTCACGCCCTTGTCCGTGGATCAGAATCTGCCCGCAGCGCCGGTTTGGCTGACCTCTCTCGAGTCCAAGTTAGGAGCAGCACCGTGAACGAGGCCTTCAAAGCCACTGCCATTGAAGCCGCCCAGGTCGCCGGGGTGATCCTGGAAGACCACGCCCGCAACGGATTCCAGGTGGAGCATAAGAACGTGGTCAACCTGGTCACCGATGCGGATCACCGGGCCGAGCAGGCCATCGTGGACGTCATCGGAAAATCGTTTCCCTCGCACCAGATTCTGGCGGAGGAACGGGGCCTGCAGACCCAACAGGCCTCTCCCTATCGGTGGGTCATCGATCCGCTCGACGGGACGACCAATTTCGCCCATGGGTACCCGGCCTACTGCGTGTCGATCGGTCTGGAGTTCGAAAGCCGGTGCATCCTCGGGGTCGTCTGGGACCCGACCAGGAAGGAATTGTTCGTCGCGGAATCCGGTGGCGGGGCGTTTCTCAATGGAACCCAGTTGAAGGTGTCCCGAACGGCCTGTTTGGATCGCGCCTTGATGGTGACTGGGTTCGCCTATGACATCCGGGACACGCCCCAAAACAATCTGAACCACTTCACGCGATTCGCCCTTCGGGCGCAGGGAGTGCGCCGGACCGGAACGGCCGCGTTGGATCTCTGCTACGTGGCCGCCGGACGTTTCGACGGCTTCTGGGAGTTGAAACTCAATCCGTGGGACATGGCGGCCGGCTCCGTGATTGTCCTCGAAGCCGGAGGGCGGGTGACCAACTTCAGCGGCCGATCCTTTTCGATTTATGGGGAGGAGCTGGTGGCCAGCAACGGCCTCGTGCATGACGAGATGGTCGCGCTGCTGGCAGAGCGTTGAGTTGTCAGAAGGTGGGCTTACCCGGTTAGTATAAAGAATTCATTTGGCCCTGTGCCCGCGCGAGATTGATCCGGGCGGCATTGAAGTTGAACAGAGCTTCGATCACATTGTCCCGGGCACGTGCGACCGACGTCTGTGCGTTGGTGACCTCGACATTGTTGGCGACGCCCACGGCAAACCGTTCCCGGGCCAGCTCCAGCTCGCGCAGCGCCAGCCGGAGGCCATCCTGCGAAACGAGCACTTGCTGTTTGGCGGAAGCGATGGTCAGCAGGGCATCCCGCACCTCCAGCGTCACTTGATCCGACACGTCCTTCATCCGGATTTGCTCCTGACGCACCTGGCTCCGACTCTCCGAGATCCGGCCTTCCCGCTGGCCCCCGTCATACAACGGCACGCTGAGGGTCACCCCCAGGGTGCGCGTGGGGAGGGTGTTTTCGATCCCCAGGCCGATGAAGCCATAGTCGCCGCTGGCGGAGAGCGAAGGGATCCGCTCGTGGGTGACGGAGCTGAGGGTCAGGGAGGCCAGCTTTTGCCGCCGGGCCTGGGCTTCCAGCTCCACACGGTTTTCCCGCGCGACTTGTAACGCTTCCGTGGGGGTCTGCGTCTCCAATTCCACCAGCCGTAACTCATCGGTTAGGATCAGGTCGATTTCAAAATCGATTCCAATGGACCGGATGAGGTTCAGCTTCGTCCGGTCCGATTGGTTCTGTGCGACCAGGAGCCGCTGCTTTTCATTCTCCAATTGAACCTGGGCCCTGGTGACGTCGAGCCCAGTAGCCAATCCCGCAGCTTTCCGATCCTGCGCGAGCTTCAAGAGCTGCCGGTTCAATTCGATGTTTGCTTCGCTGGCTTTCACCGCCGCTTCCGCCCGCAGCGCTTCCATATACAGGAGCCCCACCGTCGCCATGATATCCCGCTTGGTTGCTTCCGCGTCCAAGGTGGCCACCTCGAACCCGGTCCGTGCCGCCCGCCACCGTTGAATCAGACTCAGGCTGAAGAGGTTCTGCACCAGCGTGGCCCGAGCATCGAAGGGGTTGAAGGGACCAACCACGCCACCGCCGGGAATCCCGAATGCGCCGAGGTTGAAGGTTTGGCTCCGTTGATTGACCTGCCCGGACAGG
>JBFFYZ010000067.1:0-8111 GCA_041568895.1 Nitrospiraceae bacterium | reverse complement strand
AATCGACCCACAGTAGAATTTGGTGATTTGGTGATTTGCTCATTTGGCGATTTTCAGATTCGAGGATCGTGTGGCTTAATGGTCTGGCCAATGAGGAAATGATCACATCACCAAATCGTGCTTTCTTACGGTCATTCATAGCGCAAGGCCGCGGCCGGATCCAGCTTGGCCGCCTGCCAGGAGGGATACAGGGTGGCCACGAAGCTGATCAGGATGGCCGAAACGGACACGATGAACACGTCCAGGGTTTGCACGTTCACCGGAATCTGCTTGATGTAATAGACGGTGGGATCGAAGGTCCAGTAGGTCTGGATCAGCCACAGAAAGGCGTAGCCCAACGGCACCCCGATGACCGTGCCCGCCAACCCGATAATGATGCCGTTCAACATGAAGATCAGCGTGATGGAGATCCGCGTCGCCCCCATGGCCTTGAGGATGGCGATCTCGCGCTGCTTCTCGTTCACGATCATGGTGAGCGTGCTCACGATGTTGAAGGACGCGACGATGGTGATCAAGACCAGGAGCAGAAACATCATCACCTTTTCGAGCTTCAAGGCGGAGAACAGGTTCCGGTTGAGCTGCATCCAGTCCCTGGCCCAATAGGGAAATCCCAGCGCCTGTTCGATCCCCTGGGCGATCCCCGCGGCCTGGAAGATGTCGTCCACCTTCACTTCGATACCGGTCACCGTGTTGCCCATGTTGAAGAATTTTTGGGCTTCGCCGATCGCCATATAGGCCAGGGAAGCGTCATACTCGTACATGCCGGATTCGAAAATCGCGACCACCCGGAACGTCCTGATCTTGGGGGTCATCCCGATTGCTCCGATGGCATTGGAGGAGCCGACCGGGGAGACCACGTTCACCTGGTCCCCGACGAACGCGCCCAGGCGGAGGGATAATTCCTTTCCGAGAATGAGGCCCGGGTATTCCTTCTCGACGGTCTCAGAAGGATCGGTCGCCCCGCTCTGGGAGACGGGAGGGGATGCGGCGAGATCGTTCAGGCTCCCGGCTTTGATGTTCTTTTCCAGTTCCGTGACGCGCCGTTCCGTGTGCGGGTCAATGCCGCGGAGAATGATGCCCTGGACCGCAGACGGGGAGGTCAACAGGACCTGACGGAAGACGAAGGGCGTCGCGGCCAGCACGTGCGGGACCTGTTCCACCCTGGACACGAGCTCCTCGTACTGTGTCATGTTTTCCTTGGTCCGGTCATGCACCACGATGTGGGAGGTGGTGCCCAAAATCTTGGCCTGCAGATCTTCCTTGAAGCCGGTCATGATACCCAACGTCCCGATCAGGGCGGCCACGCCCAGCGTGATGCCGGCAATGGAGACTACGGTGTTGAGGGAGATCGTGCGCTGGCGGCGTTTAGCCCGCAGGTAGCGTAAGCCGACGAAGATCTCGTACGGGAGCTGCACCGTCACTTCTCCGGGCGAAGCTGTGGGAAGAGGATCACATCCCGGATCGAGGCTTGGTTGGTGAAGAGCATGACCACCCGGTCGATGCCGATGCCCTCGCCGGCGGTGGGCGGCATGCCGTATTCCAGTGCCCGGAGAAAATCTTCATCCAGATGATGGGCTTCCTCGTCGCCGGCTTCGCGTTGGGCCACCTGGGCCTCGAACCGCTCGCGCTGGTCCAGGGGATCGTTGAGCTCGGAGAACGCGTTGGCGATTTCCCTGCCGGCGATGTAGAGCTCGAACCGGTCCGTCAGGGACGGGTCGGAATCCTTCCGACGAGCCAGGGGAGAGAGCTCGATGGGATAGTCGGTGATAAACGTGGGCTGGATCAATTTCGGCTCCACCGTGGCCTCGAAAATCTCGTTCAGGATCGCCACCAACCCGGCCTTCTCATCCACGTCCACGCCCAGCCGCCGGGCCGCCGCGAGGGCTTTGTTCCGGTCCTGCACCACCGCCAGCTCCAGCTCGTTCACCTCCACGATGGCCTGGGCGTAGGACCAGCGTCGCCAGGGGGGGCCGAGCTGGATCTGCTGGCCTTGGTACTCCAGGGTGGTGGTGCCGAGCACGTCCTTGGCGAGGCGGCCGAACAGGGCTTCAGTGAGTTGGATCAGATCGTGGTAGTCCGCGTACGTGACGTAGAACTCCAGCATGGTGAACTCGGGGTTGTGGACCGTGGAGATCCCCTCGTTGCGGAAATTCCGGTTGATCTCGAACACCCGGTGAAAGCCGCCGACGATCAGCCGCTTCAAATAGAGTTCCGGGGCCACCCGCAGATAGAGATCCGTGTCCAATGCGTTGTGATGAGTCACGAAGGGGCGGGCGGTGGCCCCTCCGGGAATCGGCTGCATCATCGGGGTTTCGACCTCCAGGAAGCCGTGCTCCAGGAGGAACTGCCGGATGCCGGCAATGATGCGGCTGCGGGTGAGAAAGATGTCGTGGACGGGGGGATTGGCGATGAGGTCGACGTACCGCTGCCGGTAGCGGGTCTCCACGTCGGTCAAGCCGTGCCATTTCTCAGGGAGGGGCCTGAGAGCCTTGCTGAGAAACGTAAGGTCGCGGACGTCCACCGTGAACTCATTGGTTTTGGTACGGAACAGGGTCCCACCCACGCCGATCCAGTCCCCCAGGTCCAGCAGTTCGCAAATCTTAAACCGGTCTTCGCCCAGGGTGTCCTTTTTCAGGTACACCTGGATGCGCTCGGCGCCGTCCTGCAAGACCGCAAACAAGGCCTTCCCGAAGCGCCGCAACGCGGTGATGCGTCCCGCGATTCGGCACTCGTGCCGCTCCTGTTCCAGCGTCTCCTTGGTTTTTTGCCCGTGCAGGCGGTGGAGCTGGCCCACCCGGTAGGAGATTTCGAACCGGGTCCCGTAGGGTTTGACGCCGAGCTGACGAAGGGCCTCGAGTTTGCTCAGACGCTGCTGTCGTTGATCGGTCGGTTCGTCCATGGTCCTTGCAGCGGGTCGCCATCCGCTCTTAAGGAAGAGAGCGTTCGCCTCCTGCACCCTTTAGTTCAGGGTGGATTGCTTGCCCGTCCCCTTCGGCATGGTGCTTTTCAAATAGCCTTCGATGAAGACATCGAGGTCGCCGTCCATGACGGCCTCCACGTTCCCCACTTCGATATTGGTCCGGTGGTCCTTGACCATCTGGTAAGGCTGGAAGACATAGGAGCGGATCTGGCTGCCGAAGCCGATCTCTTTTTTCTCCCCGACGATGGACTGGAACTCCGCGTCCTTCTTTTTTTGTTCCACTTCATAGAGCCGGGCTTTCAGCACCTTCATGGCGCCGGACCGGTTTTTGAGCTGGGACCGTTCGTTCTGGCACTGCACCACGAGGCCGGTCGGGAGGTGAGTGATGCGCACGGCGGTTTCCACTTTGTTCACATTTTGTCCGCCGGCGCCGCCGGACCGGAACGTGTCGATCCTCAGGTCCTTCTCGTCGATGACGACATCCACGTCTTCCTCGATTTCCGGATAGACGAACACCGACGCGAAGGAGGTGTGGCGCCGCTTGTTCGCGTCGAAGGGGGAGATCCGGACCAGCCGGTGCACGCCCGCTTCCACCTTCAGGTACCCGTAGCTATACGGACCGGTAATGGCCACGGTCGCACTCTTGATGCCGGCTTCTTCCCCCGGCAGCAGGTCGAGGGTTTCCACCCGGTATCCCTTCCGTTCCGCCCACCGGGCATACATGCGTAGGAGCATTTGGGCCCAGTCCTGCGACTCGGTGCCGCCGGCCCCGGGGTGAATTTCCAGAATGGCGTTGGTGAGGTCGCGTTCTCCGGACAGCAGCATCTCGATGCGGAGCTGGCCGATCGAGGTCTCGAATCGTTCCACCTCGGCCAGCAGCTCGCGTTCGAGCCCGGCGTCCCCGCTCTCGACGGCCAGTTCGGACAGGGCGCGAAGATCCCCCTCTTGCCGGTCGATGTCCTTCCAACGCCGAAGTTCCCGCTCGATGGCGGCCTTCTGGCGGCTGACACGGGCAGCCGACTGGCGGTCTTTCCAGAAGTCAGGTTGCGCAGTTTTATGCTCGAGATCGTCGAGCTCCGCTGTCAGGTGGGCGAGGTCAAAGATGCCTCCGGAGTTCACGCACTTGTTCCCCGACCGTTTTGATTCGTGTCCGCAGTTCGTCCAGCATGCCTCGATCCCCTTACTCAGTGGTGTTTCCTCGTGCCGCTCCCAGGGGGCGGGCCACGATCAGCAAAAGCGCGCCGATTATAACACAGCTATACGCGAAGATGTCCCCATGCCGGCTGTAAAAGGTCTTCTCGGTGCCCACCGGAATCCGTCCGGAGAGTGCCACCGTGCTAAAGATGGGCGTCGCTTCCAGGATCCGGCCGTAGGGGTCGATAAACCCGGAGATGCCGGTGTTGGCGGCGCGGGCGAAGGCGATCCGGTTCTCCACGGCCCGAAAGACCACCATCCCGAAATGCTGGAAGGGCGCAGCCGAATCGCCGAACCAGGCGTCGTTGGTGATCGTGACCATGAGGTCCGCCCCGGCTTGGACCGATTCCCGGACTAGGTTCGGGAAGATGACCTCGTAGCAGATGGCCACTCCGATCCGCAGCGGGGCGCCCCTGCCGGGCGCCTCCTGAGGGTCTTGGACCGGAACCTCTAGTAGGGCGGGCGTTCGGCCAGGCTCGAAATCGCCAATGCCGACCACCAGTTTATCCAAAAAAAACAGGAGGGGCCGCAAGGGAATATATTCTCCGAACGGCACCAGATGCCGTTTGTCGTAGCGCCCGAGGATCTCTCCCTTGGCGCTCAGAAGATAGGCGCTGTTCAACAGGTAGGGGTGACCGTCGGGGTAATACCGGAGCGCGGGGCTCCCGAAGAGGAGGGGGACTTTATTGGCCAAGGCCAGGCTACGGACCTCGGTCCGGTACAGCGGCTCATGCTCGAACACAAAGGGGGTCGCCGCTTCGGGCCAGATGACCAAGTCATTGCCCGCGGCGACTTCGGTGGTGAGCCGGCGGTAGCGATCAAAGGTTTGTTCCCGGAAGGCGGCGTCCCATTTATGGGCCTGGTCAATATTCGCCTGGACGACCCCGATGCGGAGCGTGCGATCCGTTCCGGTGGAAGCAGTGCGGGTCGGCGTGTGGGGTTCCGGCAACCGGCTGTACCCATAGGCCAGCGTCAAGCCCAGCCCGAGCAGAGCCGAGGCGGTCGTAAGCCAGGGAAAACCCCGGACCGTCCATCGCCTGGCCCGCGCTCCAATCCAGAGTCCCATCTCCGCCAGGGCGGCGTTGATGAGCACGACCAGGAAGGAGAGGCCGTACACCCCGGTATGGTCCGCGATCTGAATGACGGGAAGCCATTGGTACTGGGAGTAGCCGAGCAGGCTCCAGGGAAGTCCGGACAGAAAATAGGTGCGGCCCAACTCCAGGGCCACCCAGACAAACGGAGCGCCCAGAAAGGCCAGCTGAGGCTCTGCCTTCCGAATCCAGGTGACGAGGCAGGCAAAGAGGGCGACAAACAATCCCAGGTAGGCGGAGAGCAGGACCATCAGGGCGTAGCTGGCCACCAGTGGGAGTTGTCCGTACTGGTGCATGGCGGTCACGACCCAGGCCATGGTTCCGATGAACGCGAGACTGCCAGCCAGCCACCCGAGCCAAAAGGCTTGGCGGGGCGAGCTTCCGTCCGTCGCGATCAAGAGGGGAAGGAGGACGATCCAGGCGAGCCAGCCGAAATCAAAATTGGGAAAGCAGAGGGGATAGACAAGACCGGTCAGGCTCGCCAGGAGCAGCCGTCGGGGAAAGGATTCGATCATCGCGCGTACGATATCGGAAGGGGGGGGCGGTTGCAAGTAACCCGGCGTCACGCAACGCGGCGATGGGTTCCACGGGGTCTAGCGATTGGGGGCAGAAGTACGCTATGATGGCGACCACCTGCCCTTGGGAGTCTGACCGCTAAGAGCGAAAGGCCGGAATCACCGGAATCAATATGAAGCCTGCCATGAACGGGTGGCCCATCACGATTGCGCTTGTCCTGATCTTGTCTGCGGGGACCCCGCTGTGGGCTGCGGAGCCTGAAGGCGATAAGGCCAAGCCTTCGGCGCCGGATTCCCTCATCACTCAGATGGGGAAGAAATTTTCCCGGGGAGCGGCAAATTTCTCCCTGGGGTGGCTCGAGGTGCCGAAACAGATTGTCCGCGTGAGCACCCGATCCGGATGGGTGCCGGGCCTGGTCCTGGGACCAATCCAAGGGCTGGGCATGTTCGTCGCTCGGACGGTCGCCGGTGCCTACGAGGTGCTGACCTTCCCGGCCCCTGTTCCCCTCCGGTACCAGACCATGATCGAGCCGGAATTTGTGTGGGATTTGGACGAACCGACCGCCGGCACCTTGGTCCTGAACGGAACGGAACCGGTCAGTCCCGGCGAGTCGCCGGCGTTCCGACAGGCCAGGGGTGCTCCACACAATCCTTAGTCCCTCCGTGCCCTTCTGAACAAATCGGTACTCAGCGATTGAATCCGGTCTAGGAACAGCAATCCGGCCAGGTGGTCCTGTTCGTGCTGAACGGCCAAGGCCTCGAAGCCGGTGGTGATCAGAGTCCTGAGCTGGCCTTCCGGAGTCGTACCCTCCACGACCGTGTGGCCGTAGCGCAGGACGTTGCCGGTGTAGTCCGGCAGGCTCAAACACCCCTCCCGAACGATCCGTTTCTGGTCCTGATGCAGGATGCGGGGATTCACCAGCACCACCAGGCCATGTCCCTGCTCGCCCTTTTTCCGGGACACATCGATGGCGATGATCCGAACCGGATGGCCGATTTGGGGGGCGGCCAGGGCCACGCCAGGCGAGGCCTGGAGGGTATCGAGCAGATCGGCAATGATGGCGGTGGTCGCGGGACTGCCCAAGACGGCCGGATGGCACGGGGTCTTTAGAATGGAGTCGGGGTAGAGCCGGATCGGGCGAATGGCCACAGTTAGAGACGAACTTCTTCCAACGGCCGAAACGTCAGATCCACGCCAAGGGTCGGCTTGAGGCGCTCGAGGGCCTCCTGCAGCCGGTCCGGTTGTACTCCCGGCAGCAGTTGGATCTCCAGGACCATGACATAGACCGGACGGTCCGCCGCTCCGATCACTCTCGTGTTCATATCCGTGATGGTCCCGCCATGATCGGCGACGACCCGGGCGACCTGGGCCACGATGCCCGGATGGTCCGCTCCGTACACGGAAAGGATAAACAGCGGCGAATCGGACGGGGCGAGCCGCTCCGCGGCGTGATCCGACAGCTCCCGGCACAACACCGTCAGCCCGAGTTGCGCGATCTGGGGAGTCAGACGTTCCGTCAGTTGGTCAGGGGTCAGGTCCCGGGGCAGACGAACCATGATCATCATGGCGAATTCGCCCCGGAGCCGAGTCATGCAGGTGTCCTCGATGTTGCATCCCAGACGGTAGAGCCCCTCTGCAAGGGTGGCGACGATCCCGGACCGGTCCTGACCGAAGGCCGTCAGGAGTGCAAAATGGTTCATGGGGGCCTCCAGGTTATTCGACCTTTCCGCTGGTGGGAGCCATGAAAATTGTCACGTGGTAGCATGCTTGAATGGCCGAAGATTCGCAAGGGGGAGCCCAGCCCGCTCAGGGCCAGGGCGCTCGGCCTTGCGGGACTATTTCCGTGGGTGTTATGATGCGCTATTCGATTAGGAGGTAGGAGGACATGCCCAACATCGTATTACTGTACTCGCCGAGCTGCTCGGCCTGCCCTTCGGCCAAGAGTCTGTGGAAGCAGCTCCGGGTGAAATACAGTTTTAATTACCGGGAGATCGATATTACCTCGGAGAGCGGTCAGGAATTGGCCGACCGGCATGCCATCCGGGCGGTGCCCGCCACCATTATCGATGGTCGCCTGACCTTTATCGGCGTCCCGAGTCGCCAGAGCGCCGAGAAGGCACTGGCCCTCCGAATAAATCGAACGTAACGACCCAGAAGAGGAGATGTGCGTGGCGCCAGACGACGAGGATGAACTCATCATCGACCTGCCTCCATTACCGCTGGTTCCGTCCGAACCCCCTCCGGATTGCCCCATGTGCGGAGATCCCATGTCCTTCGTTGACGGCGATTGGGCCTGCCAGGACTGCAATGGAGAGCTCATGGGGCCGGAAACCGGCTAGAAGGCATCGCGGAACGCAGAATGCTGAACGCTGAATGCGCAAGCCTTGGTT
>JBFFYZ010000066.1:0-8129 GCA_041568895.1 Nitrospiraceae bacterium | reverse complement strand
GGAAGATCTTCCTTTTATGCTGGGGAGTCGTTGATGAAGGGGGAGGCCGGGTTCACCTCAGAGCGGCCCGCCCACTACTCCTTAATCGGGCTCTCCACCGGGCTTGACCCGTTGCGTGCCAGGGCCCCGATGGCCAACGCGATTTCGCGACTGAGGTCGGCAAGTGCGTGACTCATCGCCGAAACGATGGCCCCATAATCCAGCGGGTTGACGGGTTCGCTGAAACTTGCCCTTTTGCTCGCCAGCACGGTGTCTTTTCCCGCCGCCAGGATGCGCCACCTGGCCGCCAGGGACGTGGTTCCCTCTGGCCCGGTGTCGAACCGTGCGACCTCAACCGTGACGTGGAAGTCCGTCGGGACCGACGGAGTCCAGGGATAGACCGCCATTTGGTCCCCGGACAGAAGGATGGAAAGATTGTCGGTCAGCACCCGGGCGAAGTTGTCTTTGAGCGGCTCGGCCCATCGATGAAACTCGTCCAGGAGAAGCTCGTTCTTCTTCGTCCGGGTCACAATTTGGGGCCGGTCTAGATAGGGCGCAAGCTCAACGAGACCGACTCCAACGGTGTGTCGGGACTTGCCATCTGGAATCGCCCCGGTACCCGCCGGGTTTGGGAGGGGAGTTAACAGGTAGAACTTGGAGGGTTGGCTAGCGGCGCAACCCGTCAAGAGTAACAGGCAGGCCCAGGCAAAAAGAATAATGGAGCCAGAACCCACACGACGCATCATCTCCCTCCTTCTGAACCCTAACAGGTTGAATGGCAGTTCTCTTTACCACCGGTCACAAGGAAAAGCTATGGTACCTAAGGACAATAGCCAGGGGATCCGATATCCAACATAGTGGAAGCGGAATCCTGATACGGCACGCCGGAACAGGGTGTCTGGTGCCGGGAGACGTCCCTCGCGAGTGGGGTCGGACAACAGATCATGAAGAATTTTCGGGAAGGCATCTTTGGGGGTCAAACCTCCACCCTGGATCGGCTCTGTGCCTTGACTGACGGAGTTTACGCGATCGTCATCACTTTGCTGGTCCTCGATCTGAAGATCCCCGAGATGCCGGGACTGAGTGAAGCCCAGCTTGTCGAGGACTTGATCCAGCAAATTCCAAATTTCGTTTCGTACACCATCAGTTTTTTTGTGGTGGCCTTTTTATGGATGCGGCATCACTGGATCCTTAAGCCCCTCAAAACCTGCGATGAAAAAGCGTTTTGGATTAACTTTGTCCATATCCTGTTTTTAAGCGTGACCCCCTATACCTCCTCCCTCTTCGGTCATTACGAGGAGGACCCCATCGCGGTCGTTCTGTTTTCCGGGTCCCTAGGTTTGGCCGGCCTCTCCCTCCTGCTCCTCCACCGATACGTCCTTCTGAAGCCGGAGTGGCACAACGAGTCGGCAGATGAGGGGTGGACGAGCCCCAATTGGTGGACCATCTACCCGGGTCCCATTTTCGCACTGGGGTCGATCCTGCTCTCTTTCATCAGCATTACGGGCGCGTTCCTCATTTGGCTCCTGCTGCCCCTCTGGGCACTCCTGCTGCCACACCGGTAGGGCACAATGACGTCCTCAGGGGGCAGAACGGGATGGGGTTGGATGAGGCTCCAGCCAGGGGGGAGCGACTACCCTAATTCTCTTTGTCCTTACCGTTTGCGCCACCCAATGCCCGGGTGACGGCGTCGAGCAAGGCGGCACTGGGAAAAGGCTTGGACAGATAAATGCTGTTGGTTTTCCTGCCTGCGCATTCGCGCACCGATTGATCATCGTACGCAGTCATGAAAATCGTGGGCGCCTGGAGGCCGGCCTCGGCGAGCGCCTCGTGGAGCTCGAAGCCCGACATGCCCGGAAGATCGATATCGATGATGAAGCAGCCGAAAACATCCGGCGTCCCCCGCTCGAGAAGCTCCTCCGCCGAAGGAAACACCTGTAACTCAAATCCGGCAAGGCGCAGCAGCCGTTGCAACGCCTTGCGAACGCTGGGGTCGTCCTCCACGATCGCCACGGTCTGTCTGGTGCGGGACTTGGGCATAGGGCTTGGGCCCCAGCATCACAGACAGAGGGTCTGGGCGGCTATTGTCCTTTGGTGCCATAGGAGGCAACCTCGATCAGGTGGCTTCGCCGAACCGTTCGGCCGCGCGCACCAGTTCGGCCAGGGAATCCACGCGCATTTTTTCCATGACCTTCGCCCGATGCGCCTTGATCGTGCGCTCCGAGGTGCCGAGCTCGTAGGCGATTTGTTTGTTAAGGAGGCCCCGAACGACCAGCGCGCACACTTCACGCTCCCGCGGCGTGAGGCTCTCGTAGCGGTCCTGCCATGTGCCCTTTTCACGCCGTGCCTCCCGTCCTTTAGCAGCGACGGCGAGCGCTCGATTCACCGCAGCGAGCAGGTCAGGCCCCTGGACCGGCTTGGTCAGAAAGTCGACAGCCCCTTGCTTCATCGCCCGAACCGACTTGGGAATGTCCCCCTGGCCGGTCAAGAAGATCACGGGGGACGGATCCTTCGACTGGAGGAGGGCCTCCTGCAATTTCAGCCCATCCATTTCCGGCATGTTGAGATCGAGGACCACACAACCGGGAACCTCCACCCCTCGGGAAGCGAGGAAATCGGCTACTGAAGAGAAGGCCATGACCTGCATACCCGCCAGCCGCAGCCGCCTCGATACCGCGCGGAGAAACGAGGGATCATCATCCACGACGTGGACAATGGGCCTCGATTCGCCCCAGGATTCGAAATCTTGGATTTTGGTTTCCTTGGTCATTTTGTCATCACCTGCTCCCCGTCACTTGCCGGCAAGGTGAACCGAACCGATGCGCCGCCCTCAGGATTATTTTTGGCGACAATATCCCCCCCGTGGTGCTGAATGATTGTGCGGCAGATCCCAAGACCCATGCCTATTCCTTCTTTTTTGGTGGTAAAGAAGGGATCGAATAGCTTGGGTAAATGCTCCACCGGAATTCCGGGGCCCGTGTCCGTCACGGCCACTTCGATCCACTCCGGTTCAGGTTGAACGACCTGGATGACAATGGCGCGTGTCGGCGAGGAGCTGGCATTCATGGCGTCAAGTGCGTTGACCAATAAATTCAGCATTACCTGCTGTACCAACACGGCATCCCCGCGTGCAGGGGGCAGCGCCGCTGCCGTGTCAATGCGGAGATCAGCCCTGCAGGAACGCAAGAGGGGTTGGGCGAGACCGGCTGTATTCTTGATCAATTGGTGAATGTCGATGGGCTCCAGCGCAATGTCCTGCCTTTTCAGAAGCGTGCGCATTTGCTGGATGACCCCGGCTGCGCGACGGGCATCATTCCGAATATCCGTTAGAACGGCGGGCACTTCCTCCTGCCCGGCGGGGCCGGCTTGGAGAATCATTTCTGCCGCCTCCACGTTGCTGAGAATGGCAGCCAGAGGCTGATTCAACTCGTGCCCCAAGACGGATGCCATCTCGCCGAGGGTCGTCACCCGTGTGGCATGGCCCAACTGCTGGCGCAGCCGGTTCGCTTCAATGACAGCCAGGTTTTTCTGGGTAATGTCTCGCATGACGACCCAGCATCTGACCAGATGGGCATTTTCTATGACTCCATAGGCGCTGCTGGAAATGTATCGAACCTGATTTTCCAAATCCGTTTTGGGGAATTCAGCCTCCTCAAAATGGTAACCGGACCTAATAAAGGTCTGCAAAAGCTCTCGTATCTGCCAGTCGTCCAATCCAATAAATTGACAAAGGGGAAGCTGGAACATTTCTCTAGGGCTCTGACGGTTCCAAAATCCGGCGAAGACGTCGTTGCATTCGGCCAGAACCGCCCGGCTGAGAATCAGTTCGATCTGCTCTTCCTCGGGCAAAGACGTCGCAATAGGGGAGGTCGTCTCGAACCGTCCGACGCCGTCACGGGAGCTGGCAATAAAGGTCCGGTACCGCTCCTCGCTTGTTCTCAACGCCCGTGCCGCACGGGCTCTGGCAAGGACATTCGCGATAATCTGCGAGACCAGGCGCAGCCGGTCCACCAGTTCCTTTGACCAGGTCCGCTCCTTTTTCAGCGTTCCAAAGGCAAGGGCACCGAACACCATCCCCTCTTCGATCAAGGGGATGGTCAGGTTGGACTTTTGTCCAATGGTGCGCAAGGAGGCAACATCCCGGGCGGCCTCCGGAGGCAATTCCTGAAGACTCGCAAATTGAAAAATTTCACCCTTGCTTATTGTTTGATACACATACGGGAAGTTATTTTTTACGAGATGTCTGGGAAATTGCAACGGAGGAAAACCCGGTCGGGCCCAGGAATGCGTGATGGTTTCCTCGGCATTCTCATCCAGAAACTGAAACAGGGTACTCCGGTCGAGTCCTAAATTCTCGACGATGCGTTGAAGGGCGCCCTCAATGGCCTGATCTACCTGGTCCGTCGCCAGGCCGGCAAATCCGGCGAAGAGATCAATCAGAAGGGCCTCGAACTCGTGCTTATCCTCAGGGTGCGGTTTGGCCGGATTATGCGGTCTTTCGCTCATGTGTTCCCACGCCTGCTTCCCAGCCGTAAGACCGGTTGCGCCGAATTACTCCCCCAGCACCGGTACGTGGCCACTATTCCAAGCAGGAGCGGCACCTCGGTAAGGAAATACACGGCCGCGAATACGGCATACTCGACTCGATTCAAGAGCGTAATCGCGATGGCCGAAGCGAGCGCCACGTTGCGCGTCGCGAAGACGAGGCCGGCCGTCATCTGGTCGCTCCCTGGCATTCGCAGAATTCGGCTGAGTCCCAGTCCGGCCAACATGGCCAACACCATCACCAACACCCCTGCAACTGCCGTTTGCTGCCAGTCCTCAGCCAAACGCTCACGTTGATTCACAAGGACGTATAGGAGCAGGAACCCGATCCCGGCGACACACAAAGTGCGTAGGGCCCCCGCATGCCGCTGGACAAATCCCGGACAGGCGTGGCGGACGCCCATGCCGGCGAGCACCGGCAACACCACCATGAGGGTCAGTTTCCCAACGAGTGCGGGCGTGGGAATTGCGAACAGGAACTGATGGCCCTGTACATGGGCGTACAGCTTGAACGCTACCGCCATCGCCACGATCGACAACAGGCACGACAGGGTGTTTAACGTGACCGAGAGCGCCACATTGGCCCGGGCCAGGAGGGTGTAGAAATTTGCAATGTCACCGATAGGGCAGGCGGTCAGGAGGAGAATGCCCGCGCTCAAATGGGGCGGCAGGGTCAGCAATCCGATCACCACGAGGCCAACCAGCGGGAGCAGAATGGCCTGGCCGGCAAGCGCCAATGTGACCTCCCATTTGTGGCGGACCACTTCGCGGAAATGGCGTCCCTCCAATTCCATCCCCACCGTCAGCATCATCAGGACGGTAACGCCGAGCACTCCGATGTCGAGCACGGCCTTCACAATTACTCCTCGGCCGGCAGTTTCGCCGCAGGGTGTAGGCCCAATGTGGTTGAACCCCGTTTCCTAATTTTCCATGCTTCCGTAGGTTTGCCTAGATACGCCCTCGAGAAAACTAAGCCTTGTATAGTGCTTCAGCCTAGAATTATCAACCTCCTTTTGGCTGCAGAGGAGACTGGCGGTCAAAATAAAAGGAATAACAAACGAGGATACCGTGAGAAGTAAAATCAGGTTCCAAGAGGTCGGGCACTCGATCCTTGCACGAACCTTCCTGATTGATGGTAGGGAGGCTGTGGCAGGAGAGAGAATGAAAAGTGGCGCGCCCGACAGGAGTTGAACCTGTAACCCCCAGATCCGTAGTCTGGTGCTCTATCCATTGAGCTACGGGCGCACGGAACAGGGTCATTGGCGAGGTCGGGATAGCGGCCGAGGACCCAACACAGCGCTCGTTATACCGATCTTTCTGCCAAGGCGTCAAGTCAGCCTTTCCTTGGAAGGGGAACGACATCCTGGGCTGTATTCTTGGCCGGAACATGAAATAATGGTCAAAAAGGATTGCACAGGATCATTTGCAATGTGGACCAATCCAGTAGATTCTCTGAAGAAGGCGGGGTGGGTTCCAGGATTCCTGATCCTGGTGCTGTTGGCCCTGTTGCCGTTGGCCTTCGGGCAGATCTTGATGACTGCCCTCCTCAAACTGCACCTCTCGCCCTTGGACGCCCTCTTGCTGGGGTTGGGCATCATTCTCGGCAGCGTGATCAACATTCCGGTCGTACGGTTCTCCCGGGCGAGCTCCGGAGCCATAGACCCCCTGGCCGTGTTTGGCCTTTCTGGGTGGTGGCCGCGGTTGCTCCAGGTGCGGCAGGAGACGGTGATCGCGGTGAATGTCGGCGGGTGCCTCATCCCGGTGGGGCTCGTCGCCTACCAGCTTGTGTTTTTCATTCAAGACAACCCCAAGACCCTTCTCGGGCTCGCCATCGCGGTGCTTCTGAATATCGTGATCTGCCATTGGCTGGCAAGACCGGATCCTCAGATCGGCATTGTCCTCCCGGGTATGGTCCCCCCGGCGGTCGCCGCAGTGTGCGCCATATTGTTTGTTCCGGACCAGGCCACCCCCGTAGCCTTTGTGGCGGGAGTCATGGGTCCGCTCGTTGGGGCGGATCTCTTTAACCTGGACCACATGACGAAGATGCCCGCCGGCATGGTGAGTATCGGCGGAGCCGGGACCTTCGATGGAATTGTGCTCTCCGGGATCGTGGCCGCCTACCTGGCCTGAACCTTCCTGGACCCCATGCCGCAAATGTATTCCGAAACGTGGAACATGAGCCTAAGGGGAGGCCGAGCCGGCTTCCTCATCCCGCTCCTGCTGTTCTTCTGCCTGAATTCATCGGGTGGCCAGGCAGGGGCAGATCCGGGGCAGATGAGGCCGGCCTATCCGGAATCACTGGCGCAGGAGGTCCAGCAGCTGGTGCAGGGCAGGACTCGGGAGTCCCTGAATCCGAACGTCCTGCTTCGGCTGGCTGAACTGTACCTGGACATGGGAGATGACCTGTTTTCAGACAAGGCGCAGCGAATTGACGCCTATGAACAAGGAGCGAACAGTGCTCAACGCGCCTTGGCGCAGGGCGCCACCTCGGCCGCGGCCCATTTCCTCTATGCCGCGAACGCGGGCAGTGCCGCGGAGTTGAAAGGCCTCATGGCCTCCGCGCTGATGGTCCGGGACCTGAAGGCCCATGTCTCGCGGGCCCTGGAGTTGGAACCGAACCATGCTCCGGCCCTTCACATGATGGGCATGATGTTGGAGGAGTTACCCTGGTTCTTGGGGGGAGACTCCGCGGCGGCGCTGGACCACCTGTTGCGCGCGGTCGCCGTGGATCCGAACTATGCCCATGCCCGGTTGGATCTGGCCAAGGCCTACCTCAAGCGGCGCAAGGTGGGAGCGGCCAAACAAGAATTGGAAGCGATCGTGACCATGGCGGAACCACGGGGACATTATGCCTGGACCCACCGCTACCGGCCCGAGGCCGAACGGCTGCTGGCTGAGTTGGCAAGTAACGAAAAGAAATGACCGAAGGCCGAACGGCTAGCTGACGACGAGCGTGGTCGCCATCCCGGCGTGGCCTCGCACCACACAGCGGAGGAGGTACGTCCCCGGCAGAAGGTGAAGCGTCAGCTCCACCGATTGGCCGGGATGAAGTTTCACGAGGTTGGGCGGGAATGCTCCCGAGGAGGGAGGGGAGGAGGCCGGGTCGGGATGGGGAGGGGCCCCGGCCAGGCTGAACAAATCACTCTGGAGGTGGTGAATTTCCCGGCCTTCATTGGTCAGCACCAGGCGTACCGGACGAGCCGCCTGGATTTGGATCAGAGCCGGATCGAACCGATAGTCCTGGACGGCGATGCGCACTTGCTGGAGTGACCGGGCGCAGTCGGCGAGGGAGAGGCAGGTGAGGCCCGTGATCAGACACAAAAGAAAGCGGCGCTTCATTCTCGCACCAGGAACCATCACAGGGCGCTCGATCCAGTTTTAAAATGATGTCGCGGAGCGACCGCTTTCCGGTGATTAACTGCCGCGACTTGCTGGTACGGCTGGCGCGCCATTGCCTGTCCGTTGGCGAACCGGCGGCTTCTGTCGCGCCAAGTTTTGGCGGAGAGGGCGGGCATTTGAAGTCGCGCTAAGGTGCTTCGCACGCGCTCCCGCTAGGGGGCCAAGCCCCCTCGCGCCTCCGTTTCACTTCGGTCACCCCACGAAGG
>JBFFYZ010000065.1:0-8131 GCA_041568895.1 Nitrospiraceae bacterium | reverse complement strand
GGGGGAAGGCGAGGATCACCTGCCACGCTCCGCACGACGTGAAGGACAAGCCGGTGGCGGACTTTCTTCCCACCGGGGAGGGGTCGGAGATTCTGCGCCAAGTGATGGAAGCGTCCCTGGTCATCCTCCGCGACCATCCGGTGAATGGCCAACGGGAGAAGGAAGGCCTCAAGCCTGCCAATTGCCTCTGGCTCTGGGGACAGGGACGAGCGACCCGGCTTCCCAGCTTGACGGAGCGATTCAATGTCACGGGGGCGATTGTGTCATCCAGCGAGCTTCATCGTGGCATCGGGATCTGCCTGGGTCTGGAAGGCGTGCCCCCCACTGAGGAAACGGAACCGGGAGCGGTTCCCTATCGGAGCGTTGCGGAAGCCGCGTTGAGCGAGCTGGAGAAAAAAGACTTCGTGTATGTCCATGTGGGCATGCCCGTAGACATGGCTGAAGAAGAATCAAAGGCAAAGCTCAAGCTGGTGGAGGACTTCGATCGGGATCTCGTCGGCACCCTGTTAGGGGGGCTCTCTAAGCTCGGCGCGCATCGGGTGGCGTTAGCCTGTGATCATTCGGGGCAGCAGGGACCGCCGTCCGGGCAAGGAGGGATGCCGCCGGCTCTCTTCACTCTGTACCAGGGGCCGGTCGCTCGCTCTCAGGATGGGGCCCGCGGGTTTAACGAGGCGGATGCCATGGAATCCCAAACCAAGCTGCTGGATGCCACCAAACTCATGGCTCGATTGTTCCGGAAGGGTTAATCTCAAGGTGTCCTGCCGCAGCAGGCTGGTTGGGAACGATGGCATTGATTGTTCAGAAGTACGGTGGGACCTCGGTCGGAAACGTGGAACGGATCCAGCACGTGGCCGACCAGGTTGCCACTGTACGAAAAGCCGGGCACAATGTGGTGGTGGTTCTCTCCGCAATGAGCGGCGAGACCGACCGCCTCGTCCGACTGGCGCACGAAGTGACTCCGACTCCCGACGAGCGGGAGATGGACATGCTCCTGTCCACCGGCGAACGGGTCACGATCGCGCTGCTGGCCATGGCCCTGCGGGGACGCGGGGTCAATGCCCAGTCCTTTACCGGTCGGCAGGTCGGGATCATTACGGACAGCACCCATACCAGGGCCCGCATCGCCCGGGTCACGGCCGAGCGGATCAAGGAGGCGTTGGCCGAGGGCGTGATCCCGGTGGTGGCGGGCTTTCAAGGCATCAACGCCCGGTCTGACGTGACGACCCTCGGGCGAGGGGGATCGGACCTTACGGCGGTGGCGCTCGCGGCGGCGCTCAAGGCAGACCGATGTATCATTTACACCGACGTGGAAGGGGTCTACACGGCTGATCCGAACATCGTGCCCGCAGCGCACCGGCTGGACAAGGTCTCCTATGAGGAGATGCTGGAGTTGGCCAGTCTCGGGGCGAAGGTGCTCCAAAGCCGGTCGGTGGAATTTGCGGCGAAGTACGGCGTACCGGTGGAAGTCAAATCCACTTTTAAAGAAGGGCGGGGGACGCTCGTGACCAAAGAAGACGCGGATATGGAACGGGTAGCGGTGTCCGGGGTGACCGGTGATCGCAACCAGGCCAAAATCACCATCGTGGGGGTTCCGGATCGGCCCGGGATAGCGGCGGGGCTGTTCGGGCCGGTGGCCGACGCCAACATCATCGTGGACATGATCATTCAGAACGTGAGCCAGGATTCGCTCACCGACATCTCGTTCACGGTCCCGCGCGCGGACCTCGCCAAAGCCGTCGGGTTGGCCGAGCGGGTGGCCAAAGAAATCGAGGCGAAGTCTGTCGGGGTGACCGAGTCCATTGCCAAGGTCTCCTTGGTGGGGGTGGGGATGCGGTCCCATTCCGGCGTGGCGGCCCGGATGTTCCAGGTGCTGTCCAGGGAGGGCATCAACGTCATGATGATCAGCACCTCGGAGATCAAGATCTCCTGTGTGATCGAGGAAAAATACCTGGAGTTGGCCATGCGGGCCCTGCACGCGGAGTTCGGATTGGACCAGCTCCGATCCGAGGTCTAGGAAGGGTAACAAGAGGATAAATGGATCGTAAGAAACGACAACGGCCTCAATCGCAATCCGGGCGGAAGCCGAAGGCGGACCGGCACGGCACCGGTCTTCCTGGTGACGGAGAAACGCGCTCCCCGGAAGAAAAGCCGGCCACCCCGATCACGCTCGAAGTCTATGACACCACCCTCCGGGACGGCGCGCAGGCCGAGGACGTCAGCTTCTCGGTGGATGATAAGGTGCGGATCGCCCAAAAGCTGGACGACCTGGGAGTCCAGTACATCGAAGGCGGGTGGCCAGGGGCGAACCCCAAGGACATCGAGTTCTTTCGGATCATCAAGACCCTGCCCCTCCAACATGCCTCGGTGGTGGCGTTCGGGTCCACCAGAAAGGCCAGCAACCCGGTCTCAAAGGATCCCAACCTCCAGGCGCTCCTGGCAGCGGAAACCGAAACGATTACGTTATTTGGCAAAAGTTGGGGCCTGCACGTCACCGACGCCCTGGGGATTTCCCTGGCCACGAATCTGGAGATCATCAGTGATTCGATCGCATACCTGAAGTCCAAAGGCCGGCGGCTGTTTTATGATGCAGAGCATTTCTTCGACGGGTTCAAGGCCAATCCCGATTATGCCTTGGACACGATCCGTCGGGCGGTGGAAGCGGGTGCGGAGCGGGTGATCCTGTGCGACACCAACGGCGGCACCATGCCATGGGAAATTCGGGCCATTTGCGAGGCCGTCAAGCGGGAATGCCCGGTGCCCTTGGGAATTCACGCCCACAATGACACGGAGATGGCCGTGGCCAATTCGCTGGTGGCGCTCGAGGCGGGCGTGGTGCAAGTACAGGGGACCGTCAACGGGATCGGCGAGCGCTGTGGAAACGCCAACCTGTGCTCGATCCTGCCGAACCTTGAGCTCAAAATGAAACGGGCCGTGCTGGGGGACCATCGTCTGGCCAACCTGCGGTCAGTCTCGAATTTCGTCACCGAGATCGCCAACCTGATGCCCAGCAAGCACCAGCCCTACGTCGGGGACAGCGCCTTCGCGCACAAGGGCGGAGTCCATATCCATGCCGTCCAGAAGAACCCGGCCACCTATGAACACATCATCCCGGAGCGGGTCGGCAACCGGCAGCGGATGCTGGTGTCGGATTATACGGGGCGGAGCGGCCTGCTCTCCAAGGTGGAGACCTTCGGCATTTCCCTGTCCAAAGACAACGAAAAGCTCCAGGAGCTCCTGGCCACCTTGAAGGACTTGGAGAATCAAGGCTACCAATTCGAAGGGGCCGAAGGGTCGCTGGAGGTCCTGGCTCGCAGAGCGATTGGCCGACTCCAACCGTCCTTCGAACTGGTCGGGTTCCGGGTCATCGTGGAAAAGCGACAAGCCAACGAATCCCCGATTTCCGAAGCGACCATCATGGTGAAGGTAGGCCAATCAGTCGAGCACACGGCGGCAGTAGGGGCGGGTCCGGTCAACGCGCTGGACCATGCGCTCCGGAAGGCCTTGGAGAAATTCTATCCCCAGTTGAAAGAGGTCAAGCTCCTGGACTATAAGGTCCGGGTCCTGGCCGCCAGCCATGGGACGGCCTCCAAAGTCCGCGTGCTAATCGAGTCAGGCGACCACAAAGAGAAATGGGGGACGGTGGGGGTGTCCGAGAATATCATGGAGGCCAGTTGGCAGGCCCTGGCCGACAGTATCGAGTACAAGCTCCTGCCCAAGGAGCGGTGAGCCTCCCATGAACTTGATGGTTATTCCCTAGGATTTCCCTTGACACCGAAGATAACCTCACGTAATTTATGGCAAAATTTCACCATTGGGGGCTGGGTGTCAGGCGGCCGAAACCAGAGTGGGCGAGGGAAGCTAGGGGGGCGGTATGCGAAAGGCTGACATAGCCAATGAGATCTACGAAAAGGTCGGGATCTCAAAGAAGGAAGCGGCGGACATTGTTGAATTCATCCTTGATCTTCTCAAATCGGTCCTGCAGAAGGGAGAATCGGTCAAGATCGCCGGATTCGGGAATTTCGTGGTTCGGAGCAAAGGATCCCGGAAGGGAAGAAACCCGCGAACCGGCGAGGAAATCGGCATCACCCCACGCCGCGTGGTCACCTTCCGTCCAAGCCAGGTCTTCAAAAAATACGTGAACTCCTGAGGAGCAGGCCCCGTTCTCCGAATCCAGGCGCGCATGAGGGTCGGTGATGGCGACGGAGCCCAGACCCGGCAGCAAGCTGTTTTATAAGATCGGAGAGGCGAGTGAGGTTACTAAACTGCCGGCCTACGTGCTGCGGTTTTGGGAGTCGGAATTCGGTTTTTTGAAACCCCGTAAAACCCGGGGTGGCCAGCGCCTGTTTTCCCAGCGGGACATTGACACCGTCTTCGAGATCAAGCGCATGCTGTACGAAGAGGGGTACACCATTGCCGGTGTCAAGCGATTCTGGTCGAGGCGAGGCCGGCGGGCCTCCGGAGCGGGGCGTCCAAAGGAAGTGGCGGAACGGATTCGCGGTCACCTCCGCGCCATTCTCCGAGTGCTGGAATCGTACGATCGTCATTCCTTAACCCGGGCCCGGTAATCAGGGTGGGCCGGGATCCACAGCGCAGAGTCGGGGCGTAGCGCAGCCTGGTAGCGCACTCGCTTGGGGTGCGAGAGGTCGGCCGTTCAAATCGGCTCGCCCCGACCAAACCGCGCTTGCGAGGTCGTGCGCCATCTCATGGATCTTGGCGCGCGAGTAAAACACCGCAAGGGCTTGGCTTTTGTTGGCTGGGTCGGCCGCCATGAGATTGCTCTTGGCGGCCGAGTGAATAACCCAGCGGCTTAGGTGTTTCTGAGATCATAGCATTCTGAAGAAAGCTGCCCCGAGCAGCTTTTTTTATTCCGGCTCCTCCGTATGAAGATATTGGTAACCAATGATGACGGAATTGCCTCGCCCGGGTTGCAGGCGCTGGCCGACGCCATGCGGGGCCTGGGCGAGGTCTGGGTGGTGGCGCCGGACCGGGAACGGAACGCGGTCGGACACGGGCTCACCCTCCATAAACCGCTCCGGATCAACCGACTGAATAAGCGGGTGTATTCCATCAACGGCACCCCGAGTGATTGCGTGAATCTTGCGGTAAAAAGGTTGCTGTCCGTCCCCCCGACCCTGATCGTGTCCGGTATCAACCAGGGCGTCAATCTCGGCGATGATGTCACCTATTCCGGAACGGTGTCCGCCGCCCTGGAAGGGACGATCCTTGGGATCCCCTCCATCGCCGTCTCCCAGGAGGGCAGAAAACGTTTTCAATTTTCGGCGGCCGCGCATTATGCCTTACGTCTGGCCAAGTTGGTACTCCGTGAGGGGTTGCCCGAGGAAACCTTGCTCAACATGAATGTGCCCGATCGTCCCCGAGCGGCCATCACCGGTGTCAGGATCACGAGCCTCAGCCGACGCCGGTTCGACGATCCGATCATTGAAAAGATGGATCCTCATGGGCGCCATTACTACTGGATTGCCGGGACCCGAGTCTCCTGGGAACGGCGGGCAGGCTCCGACCACGAGGCCCTTCGACGCGGGATGGTTTCGATTACGCCGCTTCACTTGGATTTGACCCATCACGCCGTGTTGGGGCAGCTCCGGCAATGGGAGCCGGACTTGAATGCCACCAGGTCAAAGGGACCGGCCCGGACCCATAAGGCTTCGGGAAAGTCCCGGGCTGGTGCCAAGCCAGCTCAAGCCTCCAACCGAATCAGGTAGCCCGGATCAGCCCCATGCTCAGGATTTACAATACTCTGACCGGTCGGAAGGAGCCCTTTGAGCCGCTGAACCCCGGAACGGTGCGGCTGTACGCGTGCGGCGTCACGGTATACGACGAATGCCACTTGGGCCACGCCCGAAGCGCACTCGTGTTTGAGGTGATCCGCAACTTCCTGCGGGCCAGCGGATTCGCCGTGACCTTTGTCCGGAACTTCACCGATGTGGATGACAAGATCCTCAACCGGGCGACCCAGGAGGGGGTGGCCTGGACGGAGATCGTCGAGCGGTATTTGCAGGCGTATCGTCGCGATATGGGTCGCCTGGGCATTGCCCCCGCCGACATCGAGCCCCTCGCCACCGCACACATTCCCGATATCATCCGCATGATTCAAACGCTTCTCGCCAAGGGCCATGCCTACCGGCTGAACGGCGATGTCTATTATGAGGTCGCCACCTACCCGGCGTACGGTCAGTTATCCAAGCGAAACCCGGAAGATCTCCTGGCCGGGGCGCGGGTTGACGTGGACGAACGCAAGCGAAACCCCATGGATTTTGCCCTCTGGAAAGCATCCAAGCCGGGCGAGCCGGCCTGGGAGAGCCCCTGGGGAGGAGGAAGACCGGGCTGGCATATCGAATGCTCCGCCATGTCCATTCGCCACCTCGGCGAGACCTTCGACATCCACGGCGGAGGCATGGACCTGATCTTTCCCCACCACGAAAATGAAATTGCCCAGTCTTGCGCCGCCACCGGAAAAGAGTTTGCTCGGTATTGGGTGCACAACGGCTTCGTGAACGTCAACCAGGAAAAGATGTCCAAGTCCCTCGGCAACTTCTTCACGATCAGGGAAGTGTTTGAAAAATCCGGCTGCCGCGAACCGGTCACCGCCGAGGCCTTGCGGTATTTTCTTCTGGCCACGCACTACCGGGGGCCGCTGGATTTCTCGGACCAGAGCCTGCAGGAAGCCAAGCGAGCGTTGGACGGGTTGTATGGGTTGTTCCAGCGCCTCGAGGAAGCCACCGGTCAGGGAGGGTCTGGAGACGGTGCCCTGGCGCAATTACTGGAGCAGTTCCGGATCACGTTCCCCGAGGCCATGTCCGACGACTTCAACACACCGGCCGCCCTGGCGTTGTTTCAACGTTTGCGCGGGGACCTCAACCGGTTGCTGGGGGAGGGACTGTCGAAACGGGCCTGCCAGGAAGCGCGGGAGGTCTACCGAGGATTCGGACAGATCTTGGGCCTCTTTCAGATGCCGGTCCGGGATTGGGAATTTAAGGAATTACAATTCCGTCTCCAGGAGGGCGGCCACCAGGCCGGCACGGATCAGAAAGGCCGGCCGACGTCGGAACCGTCCTTGTCGGATGAGGACATCGAACGCTTGCTGGCGGAACGGAGGGACGCCCGCAACCGAAAGGATTTCGCGCGGGCGGACCAGATCAGACAGGAGTTTGCCTCTCGAGGCATCACGATTGAGGACCGACCGGATGGCACCAGTCGCTGGAAGCGGTAGCCCCCCAGACCTGCTCTATGGACTCCATCCCGTGCGGGAGGCGCTGGTGGCCGGCGCCAGGCCCCTCCTGCGGGTCCTGGTGGTTGGGACCGACCGGCAGTTTGCGGAACTGGTCCGCCTGGCCCGATCGGCCGGAGTACCCGTGCATGTCGAACCCCGACCGGTCCTGGACCGGCTCGTGCCGCAGGGGAAGCACCAAGGGGTGGTCGGGCTCATCGCGGCGAAATCCTATGCGGACCCAGAGGAGATTCTTGCCGTGGCTCGCCAGCGAGGGGAGGCCCCTTTTGTGGTCTTGCTGGACGGCGTGGAGGACCCCCACAACCTGGGCGCAATTTTGCGCACCGCAGATGCGGCCGGAGTCCATGGAGTGGTTCTTCCCGAGCGCCGGGCGGTCGGTTTGACGGGAACCGTGGCCAAGGTGTCCGCCGGAGCCCTCGACCATCTCGTGGTGGCGCGAGTCCCGAATCTCTCCCGATCGATCGACTGGCTGAAGGAACAGGGCCTGTGGGTCTTTGCGTTGGATCCCAGCGCGCAGGAGAGTTATACCACGCTGGACTTTCGAGGACCTGTGGCGGTGGTGTTGGGTGGGGAAGGAAAAGGAACGAGGCCGGGAGTGCTGCAACACTGCGATGGCCGGGCCAGGATTCCCATGCAGGGGAAGGTCGCGTCGCTTAATGTCTCGGCCGCGGCGGCCATCGTCCTGTTTGAGGCGGTGCGGCAACGCCGTGGATGATCCGCCTTTATTTCAGGTCGATCATGCCCCCCTGGATCGCCGCTTTCAGGAGCTGGGCCGTATTCGACACCCGAACCTTCTTCATCATGTTCGCCCGGTGAGCTTCCACGGTCTTGACGCTGATCTTCAACCGTTGGGCGATTTCTTTATTTTTAAATCCTGACCAG
>JBFFYZ010000064.1:0-8138 GCA_041568895.1 Nitrospiraceae bacterium | reverse complement strand
TAATCATGGGCAGGCGAGGTGTTTGACCAAGGATCCCATCCTAGGGGACCCTCCCCGGTCTGTCAAGGAGACCGTGGGGCCAGGCCCGCGGCAGGCTGGTCGGGAAGCCGGCTAAGGCTTTGGCCCAAGGTGGCCGATTGATCCGATGAGGGGTCCAATCGGCCTAGTCACCCACATGAATTCAAGGCCCATTGCCCAATGCGAAGGGGCCTTCCGACCGATGGTCTGTACAAGAAAGGAGTGTTAGCTTTTCATTATGCGCACCTGTGACAAATGTGCCGGTACGATGCGGTTAGAGCGGGCCGTGGATATGGATGCGGGCCTGGTGATCACCGTGTTTGCTTGTCTCAACTGTGGACGGCGGCGAGCGGCGGAAGCTGAACCTCGTCCACTGACGGGAAAGCATTAAGGCCTTGCCGGGCTTTCTTCGGAAGCCGAGAGCAAGGGAGCACGCCGTTGTGATCAGGCCGTGGTAGCCTGCCACAGCTGCCGGACTACCGTCCGGAAGCAGGGTCTCCCTACCGTATTGGACAGCTCCATTCACCAGAGCTGAGCCTCCACGCGGGCCCGACATCGGTTGACTTCCCGACCCAGGGTGTCCATCTGCCGGTGTTTTTTCCTGATCAATTTCCGTTCGTTGACTGGGTATACCCGCTGTGTTACACTCCGCCGCGAGTGGGCGATTAGCTCAGTGGGAGAGCGCTTCCCTCACACGGAAGAGGCCACTGGTTCGATACCAGTATCGCCCACCATCGCCCCCCCCAAGCCCATCCCGACCCTATTTTTTCTCTCTCTACCCCCAGAAAATCCTCTTGTTAGGAGTTTCGTCCGGAAACTAGACAGGGCCAGCATTTTCAGCTACACTACACCCTGTTATTCCCTAGTAATGCCGGCTTATAAAGCCAAATAGTTGCCGGCGACGCAGCACCGAGCCAAAAAATTTGCGGTCTGGCTTTTTTCTGAAGTGCCAGGACCGTGAAGAGAGGTGGGACATGCCAAAGTTGGGACTCGTGACCGGGATGATGGTCATGGTAGCGGCCCTGCTCCTCGGGGGGTGTTCCGCTGCACGTACGACTGCCCAGCAGACCGATAGCCAGCAGATGGCGACCAGCACAGCCTGGCCGTTGGACAGCCTGGCTTACATCTACACGGATCCTGTCGCGGTGGCGCCGATCAATGACCATTTCCTTCGTTGGGCGGCCTATGCGCTTCATCCGGTGGGGGTGATCCTTGATTACGCCGTGAACCGACCGCTGAACGCCTATGTGCTGGATAATCCGGGCTTCTTTGGGGTGACCAGCGAAGACCAGACACTCCAATCGCAACGTCCGAAGTTTGCCTATTAACCGTTCCGGGACAGGCGGGCTCCCCGGCATTTCCTGAACGAAAGCCGGGGAGCCGGTTTTTTATAGCTGAGCTGCCGCCCACCGCCGGTCGTCCGAGCCAGAGAGTCAGGCCTTTCAGAAAGGGACGCCCCCCCGTTTTTTCCCCCCTTCCGGTCTTATGATGGTTTCTTGCTTGGTCCCCTTAACCTGGTGCCGGAACGGCAACGCGGCTCTTCTCTTGGTGGTCGCCCTCCTGCTCAACGCCTGCGAGACGCAACCGGTCCGACCCAATCTGCCACCCTCCGAAACCGACCTCAAACTCCTGTCCGCAATCCGTTTGTGTGACAAAAAAGAGGTGGTTTTGCCACAAGTCAAAGGGGCGCCCCCAAAGCGGGAAGTCTGGGGCACCGCGGAGGAATGGCGGCTGGCTCCTTCCCAAAATGCCGCTGGCGCCGAGGAGTCGTGGTTCTTTAATGAGGAAGGCCATTTGGTTGGCGCCCTCTTTGTCTTTTCCAAGGGCCTCAGCCTGGACCCCTATCCGGTGTTACGCCGGACCCTGTCCAAGCTCCCCCCCTCTCTTGAGTTGTATCTCGGGATTGAGCAGGCCTCTCCACGGGCCGACCTGGAGACCAGCGTCCTATACATGACAGGCGACGAGAAAACGACGACCCAATACCTGACCTTGGGACCGCCGAAGAACCTGCGGTTATTGATGGCCTCGATGGCGATCGATCCGTACGTCATGCTGCTCTCCCCCCAACGACAGGAGTTTTTGGCACGCCTCGGTGGAAGAGCCAAGCCGGCCCGTGAACCCCGTCCGGGGGATCCCAAAGGCGGAGAGAAAGAATCGCTGGAGGCCCGGCAGCAATTCGCGAGGGGACAAACGGCCCAACTGGGATATTGCGGGTCCAGGGATTACGGCACCGCTGCCGACGCCTATGGAAAAGCCGTCCGGTATGGCTTCACCGACCCCGTCTGGATGGCGGAGGCCCACCATCGGTGGGGTATGGCGCTCATGGGCACGGGAGAATTGGCCCGAGCCAAGGCGGAGATGGAACGATCCCTGGCACTGCGCCCCAATACCCCGGAAGTGTTGAACAACCTGGGGACGGTGTACGTCAAGCTCGGGGACCGGAAAACCGCAATCCCCTTGTTTGAGAAGGCCGTCACCCTGCGGCAAAACTATGCGATCGCGCGGTTTAATCTGGCCGAAGCCTACGAGGGGATCGATCCAAGGCGAGCCATTGAAGAATACGAGACCTACTTGGCGCTGGTCGAAGGGGTACCGGAAGAAGAAGGCCGCATCTCTCAAGCCAAAAAGCGTGTGGACGCGCTACGCCGGAGGTAAGGATCTCGAGGGTGTGGTCGGGTGGGTTACTGACGGATCTTTTCTTCTTGCTCCTGTTCGGTCTTGCACTCGATGCACAAGGTCGTCACCGGTCTGGCCTTCAACCGCTTGTAGGGAATCTCCTTCCCGCAGCGCTCGCAGATCCCGTATCGTTGGGATGCCATCCGGTCAAGCGCTTCATCGATCTTCTTGAGCAGTTTCTGCTCGCGCTCCTTCAGCCGCAGTTCGAAATTCTGGTCCACCTCCGCCGAGGCCTGGTCCGTCAGATCGGGGAAGGCTTCGATCTCCCGCCGGTTGGTCAATACCACCCCCGCCTCGTTGAGGAGGGTGGTGCGCTGGCGTTCGAGGTCCAGACGGATGTCTTCGTACTTCGCGGACGATGGTTTGGTTTTTTTCGCGCCCTTCCGCTTGGCCGTGTTCACTGTTGCTTTGGCCATAGGTCCCTCGTTGAAAGGATAAGAAGTGTGCCTTGACCCGATGAACCGGGGGACTATACCAGACCCGGGAAATTTCCGTCAATGGCCGCAGGGCCGCCGTCACCAGGGCTATGGGGTCGTGAGCGAGGCTCGCAAGGCTCAATGATAGCCGCGTCCCGGACGCGCGTTAGCTTGACATCCTTTTAGAGCGACTCCTAGAATGGGTTTTTTAATAAAGGATTCCGGCTCATGCGGGACGACGTCGTCATCATCGGAGGGGGGTTGGCCGGCTCGGAGGCGGCCTGGCAGGCGGCCACGCGCGGCGCCCGGGTCACCCTCTATGAAATGCGGCCCAAGGAACCCACGAAGGCCCACAAGACGGGGTATCTGGCCGAACTCGTCTGTTCGAATTCCTTGGGGTCTGCCGACATCCTTAATGCTCCCGGCATTCTCAAGGAAGAAATGCGGCGCTTGAACAGCTTGGTGGTCCGGGTGGCGGACGAAGTCCGGGTGCCGGCGGGATCGGCGTTGGCGGTGGACCGGGACCAGTTCTCCCAGAAAATCACCCAGGCTTTGGAGAGCCACCCGAACCTGCGCATTCTCCGCGAGGAAGTCAAAGAGATTCCGACCGATTGCCTGTGCATCATTGCCACCGGTCCGTTGACCTCGGACTCCCTTTCGGCGGCGATCCGGAACCTGACGCACAGTGCCAACCTGTATTTTTTCGACGCGATTTCGCCCATCATCGACGCCGACTCCATCAATATGGAGACGGTGTTTCGGGCGTCTCGTTACGAGAAGGGCGGAGCGGATTATTTGAACTGTCCCATGGATGAGGCGACCTACGATGCCTTTCGCGAGGCGATGCTCAAGGCCGAGAAGGTCCAGCCCAAGGAGTTCGAAAAAATCCCTTATTTCGAGGGCTGCATCCCGATCGAGGTCATGGCCGAACGGGGCCGCCAGACCATGGTCTTCGGTCCTATGAAACCGGTCGGGTTGGAAGATCCACGAACCGGGAAGCGCCCCTTTGCGGTCGTCCAGTTGCGTCCCGAAAATCGCCACGGGACCTGCTATAACATGGTCGGGTTCCAAACCAAATTGACCTACCCGGAGCAGCGGCGGGTCTTCCGGATGATTCCCGGGTTGGAACAGGCCGAGTTCCTCCGTCTGGGAAGCCTGCATCGAAATACCTTCGTCAATTCGCCCCAGCTTCTGCGGGATACCTTGCAGCTCAAAGCCCGGGGAACCCTGTTTTTCGCCGGGCAACTTGTGGGGGTGGAGGGCTACACCGAATCGGCGGCGATGGGCGGGTTGGCCGGCATCAATGCGGTGCGCGGGCTGGCGGGGCTTCCCCTCGTGACCCCTCCGCCGTCCACGGCCCATGGCTGTCTGGTCAATTACATCACCACCAGCGATCCCCGGCATTTTCAGCCGATCAACACGAACTTCGGCCTGTTCCCGCCGCTCCCGACCCGAATCCGCGACAAGGAGCAGAAACGGCGATTGATCGGCCAACGGGCCTTGGAGGATCTCGAGGTATGGAAGACGCGATTCGGGCTTTCGTGACCTTTCTGAAAGTGGAACGAGGCGCGTCCCCTGAAACCATTCGCGGCTACCGATCGGACCTCCACCAGTTCCAGGCCTTCCTCGACGCCAGATCCCCGTCCAACGCGTCACGGGTCCGGGCCGAAGGCGTGGACGCCATGGCCATTCGGGCCTATCTGGCCTGGTTGGATCGGCGGCAGGAGCAGAAATCCTCCCTCGCCCGAAAGCTGGCGACCCTGAGGAGCTTTTACCGGTTTTTGGTGCGGGAAGGTTGGGTCCACCGGAGTCCCGCTGAAAACGTGCGCAGCCCGAAGCAGGCCCAGCGCCTCCCGCGCGTGTTGACCAAGGACGACGCCGAGGCCTTGATGGAATTTCCCGAAGGGAATCGGGTGCCGGACCTGCGGGATCGGGCGATCCTGGAGACTCTCTACTCGACCGGCGCCAGGGTGAGCGAATTGGTCGGACTGAATCGAGAGGACGTGGACGTGACAGAGGGGCTGGTCCGGCTTCGGGGCAAGGGGCGGAAGGAGCGGATCGTGCCCGTCGGGGTCGTGGCGGTGGACGCGCTCAAAGAATACTGGAATGCCGCTCAGGACTCAGCACTCGACACTCAGCACTCGGTTGTTCCGGTCTTCCGAAACAACCGCGGCGGGCGGTTGACCGCGCGGAGCGTGGAACGGATGGTGGAAAAATATTCCAGCCGATTACCGGGGGGACGGATCAGTCCCCATGCGCTCCGCCATTCCTTCGCGACCCACTTGTTGGACGAGGGCGCGGACTTGCGCGCCATCCAGGAGCTGTTGGGCCATGCCTCCTTGGCCACCACGCAAAAGTACACCCACCTGGCCACCGACCACCTCCTGAAGGTGTATGACCGCGCCCATCCGCGTGCCAAACGGTCCGGGCCGGTCCGAGAGGAGGCCGACGGAACGTCCTCATGATCATCCGCTCCACCACCATTTTGTGCGTCCGGCGCGGAGCCAGTGTGGCGATGGGCTGCGATGGCCAGGTCACGGTGGGAACCACCGTGATGAAAAGCAACGCGCGCAAGCTGCGCCGAATCCACAACGACAAGGTGCTGGCGGGATTTGCCGGCGCGACCGCCGATGCCTTTACCCTCTTCGAAAAATTCGAAGCCAAGCTGGAGGAGTATCGGGGCAATTTGACGCGGGCGGCGGTGGAGCTGGCCAAGGACTGGCGGACCGACCGCATCCTACGCCGGCTGGAGGCGCTCTTGGCCGTCGCGGACCTTGACCATTCCTTCGTCATCTCCGGCACGGGGGATGTGGTCGAGCCGGAGGACGGGATTTTAGCGATCGGGTCGGGGGGGCCCTACGCGCTGGCCGCCGCCCGGGCGTTAATGAAACACTCTTCTTTGGAAGCCCCGGCCCTCGTGGAAGAGGCCATGCGGATCGCCGGCTCCATCGACATTTACACCAATCAGCAACTCATCATTGAGGAACTCAAACGGTGAGCACCGAGCCAGGCAAGGCCTCTCGATCGCCGGAACCGTCCACCGATCTGAACAACCTGACCCCACGTCAGATTGTGGAGGAGCTGGATCGGTACGTGATCGGCCAGCGGGACGCCAAGCGCATGGTGGCCATCGCGCTCCGCAATCGGTGGCGGCGGCGCCAGCTGGGCCCCGACCTCAAAGATGAGGTCATGCCGAAGAACATCATCATGATCGGCCCCACGGGGGTCGGCAAGACCGAGATCGCCCGCCGGCTGGCGAAGCTGGCGCAGGCGCCCTTCCTCAAGATCGAGGCGTCCAAGTTCACCGAAGTCGGCTACGTGGGCCGGGACGTGGAATCCATCATCCGGGACCTGACCGAGCTGTCGGTGAGCCTGGTCAAGGCCGCGTATATGGAGCAGGTCCAGCAACGGGCCGAACAACTGGGAGAAGAGCGGGTGCTGGACCTCCTCCTGCCTCCTCTCGGCCAGAAGCCCGCCACCGAGCCCTTCGAGCCGGCGGGGCAGGGATCCGCCCAGCCCGCCGGATCCGATTCCTACGAGGCGACGCGCTCGAAATTGCGATTGCAAGTACGGGAAGGCAAACTGGACCACCGGTCCGTGGAAGTCGAGGTCAAGGAGCGGGGCCTGCCGATCGGGGTGATCTCCAACGTCGGCGGCATGGAGGACCTCGAGAGCGGGCTGCGGGACATGCTGGGCGGCTTGTTCCCGGGCAAAAAGAAGAAACGGCACATGAAGGTGCCCGAAGCCTTGAAGCATCTCACACAGGAAGAGGCCCAGAAGCTCATCGACATGGACGAGGTGGTCCGGGACGCGATCACGCGGGTGGAGGAATCCGGCATCGTGTTCCTGGATGAAATCGACAAGATCGCCGGGCGGGAGAAAAGCATCGGCCCCGACGTTTCCCGCGAGGGGGTGCAACGGGACCTGCTGCCCATTGTCGAAGGCTCCACCGTCAACACCAAGTACGGACCGGTCCGCACCGATCACGTCCTCTTCATCGCGGCGGGCGCCTTCCACGTGGCCAAACCGTCTGACCTGATCCCGGAATTGCAGGGCCGGTTCCCGATCCGGGTGGAACTCGAGCCCTTGACCAAAGACGATTTCGTCCGCATCTTGACCGAGCCGCGGGGCGCCCTCGCCCGCCAGTACGAGGCCTTGCTGAAGACCGAAGGCCTGACGTTGGAGTTTACGCGTGAAGGCCTGGAGGAGATCGCCGCCATTGCGGTCCAGGTGAACGACCGGACCGAAAACATCGGGGCACGGCGGCTCTTCACCATCATGGAACGGGTCTTGGAAGCCATTCTGTTCGAGGCGCCCGAGCTGACCGACCGAAAGATCCTGATCGACGCGCAGTACGTGAAGGAGCGGCTGCGCGATATTGTCAAAGACCAAGACCTCAGCCGATTTATTCTCTAAAACAAGGCAATGGGCGATAGGCAATAGGCTATAGAAACTTCGCAACCTCCGCCCCATATAGCCCATCGCCTATGGCCTCTACCCCGCACCGGAGGTGCAATGAACAAACTGATCAAGAAAGCCAACATCCTGGTCGAAGCCCTGCCCTACATCAGAACCTTTGCCGGAAAAACCCTGGTGATCAAGTACGGGGGCAAGGCGATGACCGACGGGGCTTTGAAGGAAGGGTTCGCGCTGGACGTCGTCATGATGAAGTACGTCGGCTTGAACCCGGTGATCGTCCACGGCGGAGGGCCGCAGATCGACCAGATGTTGCACCGTTTGGGGCTGGAGGCCAAGTTCCGGCAAGGGGTTCGAATCACGGATCGCCCCACGATGGATGTGGTGGAGATGGTGCTGGGCGGCAAGATCAACAAGGAGATCGTCGACCTCCTGAACCGGCATGGGGCCAAGGCGGTGGGGTTGACCGGCAAGGATGGCGGACTGATCCAGGCCAAGCCGCTCACCGTAAAAGCCTGGGCGGAGAGTCTCTGCACGGAGCCGGAGGGCTCTCCCGACGAGGACTTCGGTCTCGTGGGGGAGGTGCAATCGGTGAACCCAACCCTCCTGGCG